>NZ_AXBJ01000006.1:0-200029 GCF_000473345.1 Rhodanobacter sp. OR87 | reverse complement strand
GTGCATGGCGACGCCCTCCCCGTGAGGTCGTCCAGGTTGAGGCCTGCATGGTTGAAATCGCTAACACCCCGGAGCTGTCATTTTTTAGCGCATGATCAATCGTTTACTGAGATCGCCGAGCAATTTCCCCGGACAGTACTGAGATTTGCAAAAAAAGATGCCGGAATCGCCTTCAGAGACGATACGTCACATATTTTCCGAAATGCTCGAGGGCATTTTGCTGAGGATACTGCGGAAAATCGCGCCCTACTTCAGGGCGCGGTGAAATCGGATAACTTTGTCGGCACTCGCGGCCCGGGTGGCAGCATCAGTGTCTATCGTGAGACGCTGCCCGATGGACGCCAAGTATGGGTGGAGGTACGCAATGGCACCCAGATCACCAACGGCGGCGTCAATGAAGTCCCGAAATGATGGAGACTCCCACCTTGATTACCGAGCATGAAGCGCTTATAGCTATGCGATTGTTTCTCGAGCAGTTCTATGCTCGAGCGGGAAATGATATGGAAACTCTCATCGCAGATATCACGATTGAAAGCGACGGCAAGCCGTTGGATCCTGCTGCGTGGGACGATTGGCTTCGTTGTGTCGATGAGGCTAAAAGCCCGCGTAGACTGGGATGAGCACCTCGAACCCCGCCATTTTATGAAGGAACCAGGTTTCCACCCAGTTTGCTGCGCGGCAGGTTCGACGTCTCCCGCTTTGAGTGACAGTCGAGTCGTCCATGGTTCGCGAAAACTGAGTGAAACAAGGCTCGGGGATTGCTCGGTGTGCGGGAGAGTGCACTCGCGCTCAGCGCGCGAGCACGAGGTGGTAGTGCGTCCGGTCTCCGGTTGCGGTTGTCTCATTTGACGCCGTACAGCGCCTTCACGTCGGCGGTCAGCGCGGCCTGGCTGTCGGGGCGCGCGTAGAACATGTGGCCGCCGGGGTAGTTCTTCACCTGCACGCGGGTCGGGTCGCCCATCGCCGGCATCTGGTCGACGATCAGCACCGAGGCCATGAACGGGCAGGACAGGTCGTCCCAGCCATGGGTGATCAGCACGCGCAGGCCCGGGTCGTTGGCCACCGCCTCGCGCAGCTGCGACACCGAGCCCTTGTTGGCGTCCTTGTCCTCGTGCCACAGCTTGTTCACCTCGTAGCTGAGCGCGTTGTAGCGGCCGTCGTACTTCCAGCCCACGACGCGGGTGACGAAGTCGACCATCGCCGTGGTGGTCGGCGCGATGATGCCGTTGAGGATCGGGTCGCCGCTTTGCTGGTGCGGCGCGTACGGGAACGGGTCCCACGCAGTGACGTTGGAGTCGTAGCGGCTGCCCAGCTTGCCTTCGGCGCGGTATACCTCGCGCAGGTAGGCCTGGGTCTCGATGCGGCCGCCGGAGCGCTTGACGAACAGCGGGTCGAGTCCGGTCAGCTCGGTGACCTTCTTCACCACGCGCTCGGTGGCCTGCGGGTCGGCGCGGCCGCGCATCAGGTCGCTGGCGTATTCGCCGCGGGTGTATTCGATGATCAGCGCCATCGCCGCGGCGCTGAGCTTGTGCTCGCGCTCCAGATGGGCGGCGGCGATCGAGGGCAGGGTGAGCATCCACGGCAGCGGCGACACGTTGCCGTCCTCGAACGCGGCCGGGTCGAGGTACGGCGACAGCAGCACCACGCCGTTCATCGCCACGCCGAGGCGGGTCTGCAGGTACTCGGTGATGCGCGGGCCGCGGAAGCCGCCGTAGCTCTCGCCGACCAGGTACTTGCGCGAGGCCATGCGGCCGTTCTTCACCAGCCAGTCGTAGACGATGCGCGAGAGATACTGGATGTCGCTATCGGTGCTGTAGAACTGTTTGGTGGCTTCCTTGTCGTCCACCAATGCGCGGCTGTAGCCGGTGCCCACCGGGTCGATGAACACCAGGTCGGTGAAGCCCAGCCAGGTGCCGGGGTTGTCGTGCAGCGTGGCCGGGTCGGACGGGTTGTCGCCTTCGGCGCCGAAGTTCACCCGCTTCGGCCCGATCGCGCCCAGGTTGAGGTACACCGAGGAGGCGCCCGGGCCGCCGTTCAGCGCGAACGTCACCGGGCGGTCCCTGCCGGCCATGGTGTAGGCGGTGAACACCACTTCGCCGGTGGTCTTGCCCTTGTCGTCGCGCACCGGCAGCGAGCCGACGGTGACGGTGTACTTGAGCGTGCGCCCGTCCACCGTGGCCGATTGCGTCACGTGCGCATCGGCAGGCAGCGGCGGCAGCTGGAAGCCGTCGCTGCCTGCCGACTCCGGCGCGGCCGGCTTGTGGGTGTCGGCGGCGAAGGCCGGGGCAGCGTTGGCGACGGCCAGCACGAAGGCCGCCAGCAGGACGGATCGCAGGGATTTGTGCACGGTTCTTCCTCGCGGGCGAAAGCGGCCAGCTTAACCGGCGCCGTCGCGGCGGGAGTGTGCGTAAAGGCATGGGTGATCGTGGTCAGCGCCGCGCCGCCACCGCGGGTTCCCGATTGCCGAATGACGGCGCGGTGCGCTCCATCCATCGCTCGAACGCCAGCGTGAAATCCTGCAGCGACTGCGCGATGGCCAGGTCGGTCAGCGCGCCACCCGCGTCGAAGCGGCTGGCCGCATTCGCCACGAACAGGGTCGGGGCGGGCATCACCAGGGCGCCGCAGGTATGCAGCACCTGGCGCAGCGAAGCCTGCGCCAGGCGCGTACCCCACGGCCCGCTGCTGGCGCCGAGCACGGCGACGGGCTTCTCCGGCAGCACGTCACCGGCCGGGCTTTCGCGCGAGAGCCAGTCCAGCGCGTTCTTCAGCACGCCGGGCATGGCGTGGTTGTACTCGGGCGTGGCGATGATCAGCCCGTCCGCGGCGGCGATCGCCGCGCGCAGCGCCCGCACGCCGGCGGGGCCGGCCGGTTCGCGCTGTTCCAGGTCCTCGTCGAACAGCGGCACGGTGGACAATGCGTCGTAGACGTCCAGTTGCAGTGTCGCCGGCGCCTGGGCCACAGCCGCCTGCAGCAGGCGGCGGTTCCAGGAATCGCGGCGCAGGCTGCCGGGGAGGCACAGCACGCGGCGGGCAGGAGTCGTATGGAAGACGGTCATCTCGGTATCTCCAGTGAAGCAAGGGGGTCAGGGTTCGATCAGCAACAGGAAGGCGCAGGCGACCAGCAGGGCGCCCATCACGATGTCGACGCCGCGGCGGATCGTGGGGCGCACCAGCCAGCGGGCCAGCCACGCGCCAAGCGCGGCCCACAGCAGCAGGCACAGGGTGGGGATCAGCACGAACAGTCCGGCCAGCGGCAGGTAGTCGCGCAGGCCGGCGGCCGGCACCGCCGCCAGCACGCTCAGCACGATCACCCAGCTTTTCGGGTTGAGGAACTGGAAGCCGATCAGGCCCAGGATGCCGGCCGGCAAGGCTGCCGAGGTCGCGGCGGCGTGCCGTGGCGCGATGCCGGCGGCGCACAGCGATACGCCGAGCCAGGCCAGGTACACGGCGCCGATCACGCCGGTCCAGCGCCGTAGTGGCGGATGTGTGGCGAACGCCGCGCCCGCACCCAGCGCCATCACGGCGAGCAGCAGCAGGCCGCCGCACACGATGCCGGCGATCGCCGGCATCGCGCCGCGCAGGCCGGCCTGCCCTGCCGCGCGCAGCACCACCAGGTTGTTCGGACCGGGCGTGATCGCGGCCACGCAGAGCAGGCCGCACGCGGCGAGCAACGGATCCATGGCATGTCCCTCATCGCTAATGGTCGGATGAAGCACATTCTCGTGGCTGCGGCTGGTCTGTGCCGTGTGGTTTATGGTCTAGAATTGCGACCATGAACGAGCTGCCGCTGAATGCCTTGCGTGCCTTCGCCATGGTCTATGCGCACGGCGGCGTACGCGCCGCCGCGCGCGAGCTGGGCATGGTGCACTCCTCGGTGAGCCGGCATCTGAGCGAGCTGGATCGCTGGCTGGGTGTGCCGCTGCTGCGCACGGCGGCCGGTCGCGGCGCGCTGGTTTTCACGCCGCAGGGCGAGGCGCTGGGTCGTGCCACGCTGGCCGGGCTGCGCGGGATCGAACAGGCGGTGGCGGCGTTGCGCGAGACCCGCCCGGCGCATGCGGTGACCCTGTCCGCCTCGCCGTCGTTCGCGATCCGCTGGCTGCTGCCGCGGTTGCCCGCGCTGGAAAAAGCGCACCCGAAGATCGAACTGTCGGTGCAGGTGGAGCAGCGCCTCGATGCGCTGGACGACGGCCGCATCGACCTGGCGATCCGCATGGGCAAGGGACCGTGGCCGGAACTGCATGCCGAGTCGCTGATGGACGACGCGCTGTATCCGGTGATGAGCCCGGCGCTGTGGCAGGCGTCCGGGCGTCCGTCCAGGCCGGCGCAACTGGCTGGCCTGCGCCTGCTGCACGATCGCGACCCGCAGGCAGCGTGGGAGCTTTGGCGACAGGCGCACGGGCCGGCGAAGCTGTCGCTGCAGGGCGGCGCACGCTACACCTCGTCCGACCTGGTGTTGCGCGCGGCGATGCAGGGCCAGGGCGTGGCGCTGGCGCGCCATCGGCTGGCCGCGGACGACGTGGCGAACGGCAGCCTGCTGCGTCCGTTCGGCGAACTCGAGGTGGCGCTGGGGCCGTCGTACTGGATCGTGCGGCCGCCGGCCAAGCCGCGCCCGGCGGTGGCCGCGGTGATCGACTGGCTGCGCTGGCAGGCGGCGGGTACCGGCCAGCCAGCCATGTGATCAGCCGCGCGCCAGCGCGCCTTCGACGAACTGCTGCAGCTGCGCCGCGTTCAGCGCGCCGGACTGCCGCGCGATCTCGCGGCCGTGCTTGAACATGACCAGGGTGGGAATGCTGCGGATGTTGAAGCGTGCGGCCAGTTGCGGCTGCGCCTCGGTGTCCAGCTTGGCCAGCCGCAGGCGCGGTTCGAACCTGCCGGCGGCCTGCACGAACACTGGCGCGAAACCGACGCACGGGCCGCACCACGGCGCCCAGAAATCCACCAGCACCGGCAGGTCGCCGCGGCCGACGATCGCCTCGAAGTTCGCCGCGGTCAATTCCGCCGGGTGTCCCTCGAACAGCGGTTGCTTGCAGCGACCGCAGTTTGGATGCTCGCCGACCCGTTCGGCCGGCACGCGATTCAGCGCACCGCAATGCGGGCAGGGGATGGCCAGTGGTGTACTCATGGCAGACTCCGGTAACGGGTCAGGCGCCAGGCGCCAACGCCGACAAGATGGCGACGACCACCGCCGAACCCAAGCCGAGCCGACATGCTGCGACATCCCGACTCATCCGGTACACGCTGGCCGCGGCGAAGTCCGCTCGCGCTGGGCATGCTGTGGACCGTACCGAATACCTTGCTGGGCTTGCTGCTGGGCGTGGTCGGTGTGGCTTTCGGCGCACGTCTGCGCTGGCAGCGGCGCGAGCTGGCGCTGGTGGTGCGCCGCTGGCCGTGGGGGCGCGGCGGTGCGCTGACCCTGGGCAACGTGATCGTGCATACCGGCGAGCATCTGGACACGCCGTGCCTCACCTATGCGCATCGCGCCGGTCGCGGCATCGAGCCGCCGGTGTCGCTGGCCGACCACGAACGCGCACATGTCTACCAGTACATGCTGCTCGGCCCGCTGTTCCTGCCGCTGTACCTGCTGTGCGGCGGCATCAGCGCGCGCAATCCGTTCGAGCGCGCGGCCGATCGCTACGCGCGCTCGGGGCGCGGCTGGTGGCCGTGGTCGCGGGAAGGCCGCTGAGCCGCTTGCGCGGTCAGGCTGCTGCGTGCGGCACGAAACGGAGCGCCACCGAGTTCATGCAGTAGCGCAACCCGGTCGGCCGCGGGCCGTCGTCGAAGACGTGGCCGAGGTGGCTGTCGCAGCCGGCGCAGCTGATCGCGGTGCGCTGCATGCCGAACAGATGATCGCTGCGCTCGATCACGTTGCGCGCGGCGATCGGCTGCCAGAAGCTGGGCCAGCCGGTGCCGGAGTCGAACTCGGTGGCGGCGTCGTACAGCGCAGTGGCGCAAGCCACGCAGCGGAACAGGCCGGGCACGGCAGGCCGCTCGTGCTCGCCGCTGAACGCGCGCTCGGTGTCTTCGTGGCGCATCACCTCGTACGCCGCCGGCGACAGCCGCTGCCGCCATTGCGCGTCGCTCAGCACCAGCTTCGCCACCTTGCGCGCGCCGAGGTCGTGGCCGGCGTCGTCGAAGATTTCCAGCAACACCTCGCCCGGCGCGCCGACCGGCGCATTCGCCGCCGCATGCAGGCGCGGCAGCAGCAGGCCGCCGCCGACGGCCAACAGTGCACCGCCGCCGAGCGCGGCACGCAGGAAGCGGCGGCGATCCATCGCGAGAGTTTCATCGAGACGTGGCATGACAACCTCCGTGGATGTTCTTTTGTGTAGGAGCCCGCTTGCGGGCGATGCTTTTCCGCGAGCGCAGAGGCATCGCCCGCAAGCGGGCTCCTACGTGTCGCTTCAGCCGAACGTGAAGGCGTAGGCCTGCACGCCCGGGTCCAGGAACTCGATCTCGAACAGCCGCTCACCGCTGCCGTGGGCCTGGCGTACCAGCTGATACAGCCGCTGACTGGTGATCGTGCCGTGGCCGTCGGCGTCGGTGTCCATGCCGTGATCGGCGCCGGGCGGCTTGCCGTCGATGCTCACGCGGTAGCGGATCGGCTTGCCGTCCGCCGCTGGGCCGAGCACCAGGTGCAGGTCGCGGCCGCGGAAGCGATAGACGATGCGGCCGCCGGCCCGCTCCAGTTGCGCGTTTTCATCGCGTACGGTCCAGCGCCCGTCGAGCGACCACTGGTCCACGGCGAGCGAGGCGGGTGCGTGATAGTCGTGCGCCTCGTCACGCGCCACCCGGCCGCCGACGAAGTTCATTGCGCGGGCGTAGCCGACGTAGGTTTCCGGCGAGCGGGTGGGGTCATCCGAGGCGGCCGCCTCGACGCCGCGGTGGTCGTCGCTGACGTAGCCGCCGGGCAGGTTCTTCTGGCCGGCGTCGGCCAGCAACTGGCGGATCACGTCCTCGCTTTCCCGGTACTCGCCTT
This sequence comes from Rhodanobacter sp. OR87, assembly GCF_000473345.1. Lineage (NCBI taxonomy): Bacteria > Pseudomonadati > Pseudomonadota > Gammaproteobacteria > Lysobacterales > Rhodanobacteraceae > Rhodanobacter > Rhodanobacter sp. OR87. The sequence continues at coordinate 193,053 of NZ_AXBJ01000006.1, read as the reverse complement.
CGCCGAAATGGTGATGGCGGATCTGCCCCTGTGCGTCGATGAAGTAGTGCGCCGGCCAGTACTCGTTGTTGAAGCCTTTCCAGATCGCGTAGTCGTTGTCCAGCGCGACCGGGTAGTCGACGCCCAGGTCCTTCACGGCCTTGGTCACGTTGGCCGGATCCTTCTCGAACGCGAACTCCGGCGCATGCACGCCGATCACCACCAGGCCGTGGTCCTTGTACTTGTCGGCCCAGCCACGCACGTACGGCAGCGCGCGGATGCAGTTGATGCAGGAGTACGTCCAGAAATCGACCAGCACCACCTTGCCGCGCAGCGCTTCGGTGGTCAGCGGCGGACTGTTCAGCCATTGCGTGGCACCGGCCAGCGACGGCAGCGTGCCTTCCACCGGCAACGGCTCGCCGGCCTTCAGCACCGACTGCGGCGCCGGCGCCGGGCGCACGGCGTTGATCAGCTTCTGCTCGATGCCGCCGGTGCTGGCCAGCGAGACGCGGGTGAGCAGGCCGGTATCCAGGCCCAGCGCGATCGCCGCCACGCCGCACAGCACCAGCACGCCGAGCGCGCGGCGCACCCACTCGCCGGCGCCGAGCGAGCGCTTCATCAGCGCGAACACCTTGCCGCCGATCAGCAGCGCCAGGCCGAGCGAAGTGGCTGCACCGGCGGCATAGGTGAGCAGCAGCAAGGTGGTCTGCGCGCTGGCGCCGTTCAGCGCCGCACCGGTCAGCAGCAGGCCCAGGATCGGTCCCGCGCACGGCGCCCACAGCAGGCCGGTGGCGACGCCGAGGCCGGCCGCGGCCCAGACCGAATCGCCATCGCCGGCCGAGCGCTGCGACAGCCGGTTGCCCAGCGCCACGAACGGGCGCGTGATCCATTCGGCCAGCCGGGTCGACAACAGGGTCAGGCCGAGGAAGGCCAGCACCAGCATCGCCACGTAGCGGCCGTACTGGTTCGCGTGCACCGCCCAGCCGCCGCCGAGCGCAGCCAGCGTGGCCACGGCGGCGAACGTGATCGCCATGCCCAGCAGCATCGGCAAGCCATTGCGCATGAACGGGCGGTCGGAGCGGGCGAACACGAACGGCAGCACCGGCAGGATGCACGGGCTGAGGATGGTCAGTACGCCGCCTAGATAGGCGAGGATCAACACGAGCATGGGGGGCATCCGTGGAAGGTTGTCTGGTTATTCGCCGTTGCCCTGGCGAGGGTTACACGCCGGCACGAAGTAACGTTGGCGCCGACGGCAGCGAATACCTGTCAGGCGTTCCGCCGCGGAGCGAAGCATGTCGCAAGCCTTGACCGCCACCGGCTTCATGGGTCTAGATAGCGTACTTTCCCTGCGAACGAGTCCCGCCCCGACCGTGCCAGCCGATGTGGCCACCGCGAATGACGGCGAGTCGCCCAGCCAGCGCCGGGCGGCGTGGATGGTTGCGGCACAGGCCGGCGACCGACGCGCCTACGAGAGGCTGCTGGCCGATTCGGTGGCGCTGATCCGCGCCACCGCGCGGCGCCAGGGCGTGGCGCAGGATCAGCTGGACGACGTGGTGCAGGAGGCCCTGATCACCGTGCACCGCGTGCGCCACACCTACGACCCGACCCGTTCGTACGATGCGTGGCTGACCGCGATCGCCAGTCGCCGCGCGATCGACGCGTTGCGCCGCCGCGGTCGTCGCGACAGCCGCGAACTGCGCGACGATGTCGCGCTCGACCAGCATCCGGATGCCGACGACGCCAGCGCCGCCACCGAGGGCGAACAGCGCGCGCAGCGCCTGCACGAGGCGATCGCCGAATTGCCGCCGGGCCAGCGCGAGGCGGTGGAACAGCTGGGCCTGCGCGAGCGTTCGCTCAGCGAGGCGGCCGAGTTGACCGGGCGCAACACCGGCGCGCTGAAAGTGAACCTGCACCGCGCGCTGAAGGCACTGCGCGAACGTTTCCATGGAGAACCCTGACGTGATGTCCGACCCGCAATCCCATGAGGCGCTGATCGACCGCCTTGGCACCGAGCTGGTGCCGGTGCGGCGTCTGCTGCCGCCATGGCTGCGTACCGCCGGCTGGCTGCTGGTGGTGGTGGCGCTCGCGGTCGGGTTGCTGATGCATTACGGCGCGGGCCCGATGCTGCGGCGCTGGGATGCCACGCCGGACCTGGCCTGGGCCGGCATCGGCGCGGCGATCACCGCGATCTGCGCGGCGTGGGCCGCGTTCGCGCTGGGCGTGCCAGGGCGCCGTGCGGCGTGGGCGTGGCTGCCGCTGCCCGGAGCGCTGCTGTGGATCGGTGCCAGCGGCCTCGGCTGCCTGCGCGAATGGATCGCGCCGGGCACCGAGATCGCCGGCATGCATCAGTCCGCCGATTGCCTGATTTTCATCATCGGCTTCTCGGTGCCGCTGTCCGCCTTGCTGATCGTGCTGCTGCGCCGCGCGTGTCCGTTGCGGCCGGTGCTCACCGCGGTGCTGATCGGCCTAGCCAGCGCGGCAGCCTCGGCCAGCCTGCTGGAGATCTGCCACGCGTTCGACTCCGCCGCCACCGATCTGCTGACCCACGCGTTGGCGGTGATCGTGGTGGTGGCGGTCAATGCCGCGATGGGCGGCCGGCTGCTGTCGAGGGCCTGAACTCAGTCGCGGAAGTTGTCGAACTGCAGCGGCAGCTCGACCTCGGACTTGCGCAGCACCGCCATCGCCGCCTGCAGGTCGTCGCGCTTCTTGCCGCTGATGCGCAGCTTGTCGCCGTTGATCTGCGCCTCGACCTTGAGCTTGGCCGCCTTGAGTTCGGCGACCAGCTTCTTCGCCACCGGCTGCTCGATGCCCTGCTTCACGGTGATCTTCTGCCGCGAGCCGCCCAGGTTGGTTTCCGGGTCACCGACGTCGAGCGCGCGGATGTCGATCTTCCGCGCGGTCAGCCGGCCGCGCAGGATGTCCAGCATCTGCTGCAACTGGAACTCGCTGGGCGCGTTCTGGGTGATCACGCCGTCGTCCAGCACGTACTGCGCGTCCACGCCCTTGAAGTCGAAGCGCGTGGTCAGCTCGCGGTTGGCCTGGTCGATCGCATTGGTCAGTTCGTGCTTGTCGACTTCGGAGATCACGTCAAAGGAAGGCATGGCGGCGGCTCGCTGGGAACAGGAACAAAGTGTAAGCCATGCGGCTGGGCGATAATGCGCGACTTTCCTTCTCGTCATTCCGGCGAAAGCCGGAATCCAGCGCCTCATAGTTGGCAAAGGCACTGGATCCCGGCTTGCGCCGGGATGACGAGCCAAAGCACAACGGTGCAACCATGGTTAGTTCTTGAAAACCGACGTGTTGATCATCGGCGCCGGCGCCGCGGGCCTGATGTGCGCGATCGCCGCCGGTCGGCGCGGCCGCCGCGTGCTGGTGGTCGACCACGCCAACAAGGTCGGCAAGAAGATCCTGATGTCCGGCGGCGGGCGCTGCAATTTCACCAATACGGGCGCGACGCCGGCGAACTATCTGTCGGCGAACCCGCATTTCGCCAAGTCCGCGCTGGCGCGCTACACGCCGTGGGATTTCATCGCGCTGGTCGAGAAGCACCGCATCGCCTACCACGAGAAGGAACTGGGCCAGCTGTTCTGCGACGACTCGGCCAAGCAGATCGTGCGCATGCTGCTGGACGAATGCGTTGCTGCCGGCGTCGCGGTGGAAGCGAACTGCGGCGTGCAGCGCGTGCGCAAGACGCCGGAAGGTTTCAGCGTGCACACCGCGCGCGGCGAGCTGCACGCCGAATCGCTGGTGGTCGCCTCGGGCGGCCTGTCGATCCCCAGCATGGGCGCCAGCGGCTTCGGTTACGAGCTGGCGCGCCAGTTCGGCCACGCCGTGCTGCCCACGCGCGCCGGCCTGGTGCCGCTGACCCTGAGCGGCAAGCACCAGGAGCACTACCAGGATCTGGCCGGCGTGGCGCTACCCGCGGTGGAAGCGCGCGTGGGCAGGCAGGGTTTTCGCGCCGGCCTGCTGTTCACCCATCGCGGCATCAGTGGTCCGGCGATCCTGCAGATTTCCTCGTACTGGCACCCCGGCGACGACCTGCGCATCGACCTGCTGCCGGACCGGGACGCCGGCACGCACCTGGTCGAGCAGCGCGCGGCGCGGCCGCTGGCGGAACTGAAGACCGTGCTGGGCGACGTGTTGCCGAAACGCCTGGCGCAGCGTCTGTGCGAGCAATGGTTCCTCGCTCCTCAAAACAGCGGCCATCCCTGGCCGCTCCCCGCGTACGAGAGCCGCCCGATGCGCCAGTACCGCGACGCCGAACTGAGCCAGGTCGGTGCGCAACTCAACGCCTGGCCGATCACCGCCAGCGGCACCGAAGGCTACCGCACCGCCGAAGTCACCCTGGGCGGCGTCGACACCGACGGCCTGTCCTCCAGCACGATGCAGTCGAAGCTCGTGCCGGGGCTGTATTTCATCGGCGAGGTGGTCGACGTCACTGGCTGGCTCGGCGGCTACAACTTCCAGTGGGCGTGGGCGTCGGGGCAGGCGGCAGGGCAGGCGGCATGAGGCTGCCCGCACGCGGCGGATTTCGCATGGATTGAATATCCCGCGTGCTTCACTGTGCGCCGGTTTCGGCATGAGGACACCTGCATGAAAGTCGGATTCATCGGACTCGGCGCGATGGGCAGCGCAATGGCCAGCAACCTGCTGGCGGCCGGTCACACGCTGACGGTATGGAACCGTTCGGCCACCGCCAGCGAACCGCTGGCCTCGCTGGGTGCGAAGGTGGCGAAAACCGCCGACCGTGCCGCGCAGGGCGCGGCGCTGTGCAGCATGCTGGCGAACGACCGGGCGGTGCGCGAGGTGTTCCTCGACGGCGGCCTGCTCGACGCGATGGATCGCGGCACCGTGCACGTCAACCACGCCACGATCTCGGTGGCGCTGGCGCGGGAGCTGGCCGCGGAGCACGAGAAACGCGGGCTGGAGTACGTCGCTGCACCGGTGTTCGGCCGTCCGGACATGGCCGCTGCGGCCAAGCTCAACATCCTGGTGGCCGGCAAGCCGGCCGCCATCGAACGCGTGCGGCCGCTGCTGGAGGCGATGGGCAGCAAACTGTGGCCATTGGGCGAGGCGCCGGAGCGCGCGAACGTGGCGAAGATCGCGGGCAACTTCATGCTGGCGGCGGCGATCGAGAGCATGGCCGAGGCGACGGCGCTGACGCGCGCCCACGGCGTCAGCGCGGCGGACTTTCTCGACGTGATGACGAATACGCTGTTTGCCGCGCCGGCCTATCAGGGCTACGGCAGGCTGATCGCCGAGCAGCGTTTCAAGCCGGCCGGGTTCGCCTTGCCGCTGGGCTACAAGGATGTGGGGCTGGCGCTGGCCGCGGGGGAGGCGCAGCGTGTGCCGCTGCCGTTCGCCGGCGTGCTGCGCGACGCCATGCTGGAGGCGCTGGCCGCCGGCGATGCGGAACTGGACTGGTCGGCACTGGCGCTGGTCGCCGCGCGCCGGGCGCATCTGGACGAACGCGAATAGCCGGTACAGGGCGTTACGGCGCCCACTGCAGCGTGCCGTCGATCACCGTGTGGCTGCGTCCGCCGACCCAGATCGCGTTGCCGTCGATGTGCACGAGCAGTTGCGCGTCGTGGCCGATCTCGCGACCCTGGCTGACCTGGTAGCCACGGGCCAGCGCGCCGTGCGGTTCGGCGTGCACGATATACGCGGCGATCAGCCCGTTGGCGGCGCCGGAAGCGGGGTCCTCGACGATGCCCACGCCCGCCGGGAACGCGCGCACCACCAGCTGGTAGTCGGGGTGACCGCTTCTTGCGAATGCGCACAATCCCATGCTGTCGCTGGCTTGCGCCAGCGCGGCAATCGCCGCGTGGTCGGGCCGCCACGCGCGCAGGCTGGCTTCGTCCGCCACCTCGGCCAGCCACCAGCGCCGCCCGCCGTCGACCAGCGCCGGCGGCAGCACGCCCAGTTCGATGCCGGCCAGCGTGGCCGCCAGCAGCGGATGGGCGTCGCGGCCGGTGCCCAGCACCCGCTCGCCGGGCGACTGCAGCAACAGTTCGCGGCTGGTGCCGTTGCCTTCGACGCGGATCGGCAGCACGCCGGCGCCGCATTCCTGCCACAACAGGCCATCGTGCGGCTGGGCCAGGCCGCATTCCAGCGCGGCGTGCGCACTGCCGATGCTGGGGTGGCCGGCGAACGGGATTTCCTTGTGCGGAGTGAAGATGCGCACGCGATAGCTGGCCCGCGGGTCGCTCGGCGGCAGCAGGAAGGTGGTCTCCACCAGCGCCGTCCAGCGCGCGAAGCGCTGCATTGCCTCGGCGCTCCAGTCGCCTGCGCCGATCACCACGCCAAGATGGTTGCCGCCGCCCAAGGTGGCGGCGAAGACGTCCAGATGCAGGTAGCGGAGCGAGGTCATGGCATGCGCCGGGCGACCGCAGCGGTCGCGTAAAGCGGCGAATGATAGCCGCCTGTCTCCGGGCTGGGCAGTGATCCCGCGGAATATCGACGAGCGGGCGGGGCATAAGCGCCGGTGGTCGCGGTGGCGCGGGCGGAAAGTCGACAAGCCGCGGCGCGGGCGCCAAGATGTGCGCATTTGCTGCCCGACGCGGAATCGCCCATGCCGATCACCCTGGCCATCATCGCCATCACCTGCATCGTCTCGTTCATGGCGTTCAAGAACAGCCGCCTGCTGAACGATCTGATCCTGTGGCCGCCGGCGATCGCCCGCCAGCGCGAATACCACCGGCTGGTGACCTACGGCCTGGTGCATGCGGATTTCGGCCACCTGCTGTTCAACATGATCACGCTGTTCTTCTTCGGCCGGGTGATGGAGGGCTTCTTCGCCGCGCGCATGGGGCCGTTCGGCTTCGCGCTGTTCTACATCGGCGGCCTGGTGGTCTCGATCCTGCCGACCTACCTGAAGAACCGCGGCAACCCGAGCTACCGCAGCCTCGGCGCCTCGGGCGCGGTATCGGCCGTCTTGTTCGCCTTCATCCTGCTGGCGCCATGGTCGCGGATCATCGTGCTGGTGATCCCGATGCCGGCGATCGTCTACGCGGTGCTGTACACCGGTTACTCGATCTACATGGACCGCCGCGGGCAGGGCAACGTCAACCACAGCGCGCACCTGTGGGGCGCGGCCTACGGCATGGTCTTCACCTTGCTGGCGGAGCCGCGGGTGCTGCCGCATTTCCTCGACGCGCTGATGCAGCCGAGCTTCTGATGATGAACGCGGCCTGCGCCGCGTCATGCCCGGCGCGGCCGGGGCGTGCATACTGGTCACGGTCCCATTGCCCGCCGCAGGAGAACGAACGTATGGCCACCATCCGCAAGCCGGCTGCGAAGAAGTCCCCGACAGGGAAAGCCGCTGCCGGAAAGACGCCAGCTGCGAAGCCGACCGCAAAGAAGACCGCTGCGCGCAAGGGGACACAGAAGAAGGCCGCGGCGACGCCGGCGGCCGTGAAGAAGCCAGCTACCCGGAAGGTGGCGAGCCGGCCGGTTGCCGCCGCCGCGGCGAAGAAGCCGGCAGCGCGCAAACGCCCGCCGGCGCCGGTCCAGCGCATCAGCCAGGAAGACGCCGTGGCGAGAATCCAGGCCTTGCTGGCGGCCAAGAGGAGCGGGTGACAGTCAGCGCGCGGGCCGGATTCCCGAGGCCGCTACCGCGGGCGGACGGCGGCACATGGCTGGCGGGTAAACGCCGGCAGGGCAGGCGCCAGGACTCAGTGCGGGTTCAAGCAGCGCGGCCTACCGTGGCCTCGCTACTCCCACACGGGGACGGATCATGAAACGCCTGCTGGCCAGTGTTGTCCTGATCGTCGCTGCGGCGACGCTGTCGGGCTGTTATTACGATCCGGGCTACAGCTATGTGCGTGGCTCCGGCTACGCCGGCGACGCCTACTATGGCGACGGCGGCAACGCCTATTACGCGGCGCCGGCCTACTACGACGACTATTACGGCGGCTACTACGGCTGCTGCTATGCGCCCGGCGTGAGCGTGGGCGTCAGCAGCGTGTGGTACGGCGGTTCGCGCTACCGGCACGACGACTATCGCTACCGCGACCATCGCGACTATCGCGGCCATGCCGGCCAGTGGCAGGGCCACGGCGGCGACCGCGGCGACCATCGCGGCGATCGTCGCGACGGCAACCCGCAGCGGCGCGATCGTTACGACCGCGACGATCGCCGCTGAGGTTTGAGGCACCATCGGGGGATGCCCGGATTCGTGCCGCCACGCAAATGCATTCCAAGGCTCATCGCCATCGCGGCGATGGGCCTTTTGCTGTGCGCCTGCGGCGGCTTGCGCTACTACGCACAGGCGGTGCACGGGCAGGGCGAGCTGATCGCGCATCGCCGCGCGGTGAGCGAGCTGGTGCACGACCCGGCCACCGATCCGCAGCTCGCCGCGCGTCTGCGCCAGGCGCGGCAGGCGCGCCGGTTCGCCTCGCAGCGGCTGGCCCTGCCGGACAACCGCAGCTACACCGGCTATGTTGCGCTGGATCGGCCCTACGTGGTGTGGAACGTGTTCGCCACGCCGCGTTACTCGGTGCAGGCGGTGCCGCAGTGCTTCCCGGTCAGCGGTTGCGTCGCCTATCGCGGCTGGTTCGCCGAGGCCGACACGAAGGCCGATGCGGCGCGGCTGCGCGCGCGCGGCGATGACGTCTGGATTGGCGGCGTGCCGGCGTATTCCACGCTGGGCTGGTTTGCCGATCCGATCCTGTCGAGCATGCTGCGCTGGGACGACGACGAACTGGACGGCACGATCTTCCACGAGCTGGCGCACCAGCTGATCTACGTGAAGGGCGACACCGCGTTCAACGAATCGTTCGCCAGCTTCGTGCAGAGCGAGGGCCTGCGCGAATGGCGCCAGTCGCGCGGCCTGCCGCCGCCGGACGAGCGGGCCCGGGCGATGGACGAGGGCTTCACCCGCCTGGTGCTGGACCTGCGTACGCGCCTGGCGACGCTGTATGCCAGCGGCGCGGACGCCGCGGCGATGGAGGCGGGCAAGCAGGGCGAGATCGCGGCATTCCGCGTCCGCTATGCGCAGTGGCGCGAGCGCGACTGGCCGGGCGAGCACCGCTACGACGCCTGGGTCGCGCAGCCGATCAACAATGCGCGGCTGCTGCCGTTCGGCCTGTACGAACGCTGGACGCCGGCCTTCGCCGCGCTGTTCCGCCAGGCCGAGGGGCAGTGGCCGGCGTTCTACGCCAGCGTGCGCAAGCTGGCGCGCGAGCCGAAGGCACAGCGCGAACGGACGCTGCAGGCGTTGTGCGATTCGCAGCAGGCCGATGCGCTGGCCGTGCCGTGAATCGCGCGGTCGCTTCAGCCGCCGCGCTTGCGTCCGGCCATGTGCCGCAGGTAGGCCAGTACGGCGTCGAGGTCGGCATCGGGCAGCGCGTGCGTGTCGAACCCCGGCATCTTCGCCTGCGGCCATTGCCGCAGCGACTGCGGGTTGCGGATGAAGGCGCGCAGCAGGTCGGCGCGCAGGTATTCGGTGGGGTTGTGCGGCAGGTTCAGGTCGGGGCCGAGCCTGGCGTCGCCCTGGCCGTTGAGCGTGTGGCAGGCAAAGCAGGTGCGCTGGAATACCGCGAAGCCGTGCCGCACCTCGCTGTCCGCCGGCAGCGCCGGATCGGGCAGGATCGCCGGGAAGCGCTCGGCCACGCCGGCCAGCCTGCGGATGCTCGCCAGCTGGTACGGCCATTGTTCCGTGCCGATGCCGGCGGCCTGCGGCCGCGTCCACACCAGGTAGAACGGCCCGGCGTGGCCATGCCCCGGGAGCGTCGGCCACGGTTGCGCCGGATCCTCGATCGCCAGCCACGCTTCACTGCCTTGCGCGTTCAGCAGCAGCGCGGCGGGGATCTCGGCGGCGAAACCGTCGCCGGCGACGAACTGCAGATGATCGCCGGGGCCGATGCCGTCGAGCAGCGCGACCAGCGGCACTGCGCGGTAATGCATCGCGCGCCGGAACGCCACGTCGCCGGGTACGCTGATCGTGCGCGCATCGGGGCGCCTGAGCAGGGTTTCGCTGCGATAGGTGACGACGCCGTGGCCGAGGTCGACCTTCAGCTCGGCCGCGCTCGCGGGCAGGACCAGGCACAGCGCGAGCAGGCACACGGCAAACAGCTTCATGGTCGATCCCGCCCGAGGTTGAGGAAATTGTAGACGGCGAAGCGCATACCGTCTCGCCCGTTTGCGGCCGCCAGCCTGTCGGAAAGCTGAACAAGCGTCGCCATGCCGGTTGAACTCATCGGCGACTGGCCGCACTAACCACGTGTATCGCCGTGATGGCGACAGAAAGTGGCGCAGGGCATCGCGTCACTGAGGGGCCGGCATTTCCTCCCCTGGACGCCGCCTGACAAACCCCATCAGTCCTCCCCTGGCTGATGGGGTTTTTTTTGCGCGGAACAAGCCATGCGGTTCGCGTGGATAATGCTCCATTCTCGTTCCCCGCATGGGCTGCTGATGATCATCGATTCGCTGCTCGACACCGATCTGTACAAATTCTCGATGATGCAGGTGGTGCTGCACCAGTATCCGGCGGCCCAGGTCGAGTACCGTTTCAAGTGCCGCACGCCGGGCATTGACCTGGTGCCGTACATCGACGAGATCCGCACCGAGCTGAGAGCCATGTGCCAGCTGCGTTTCGCGCCGGACGAGCTCGACTACCTGCGTACCTGGCGCTTCATCAAGAGCGACTTCGTGGATTTTCTGGGGCTGTTCCAGCTCAACGAGAAGTACGTGGAGATCGCGCCGGCCGCCGCGGCCAACGGCGAGATCGAGATCCGCATCCGCGGACCGTGGCTGCACACCATCCTGTTCGAGGTGCCGCTGCTGGCGATCGTCAACGAGATTTACTTCCGCCATGCCAGCGGCGGTCTCGACCTTGCCGAAGGACGCCGGCGATTGCAGGCGAAGATCGCGCTGCTGCGCGACACGCCGGATTACGCCGGCTGCAAGATCGCCGATTACGGCACGCGCCGGCGCTACTCGCGGGTGTGGCAGGAGGAGGTGGTGACCGCGCTGCGCGAGGGACTGGGCGAGCAGTTGGCCGGCACCAGCAACGTGTGGCTGGCGCGCAAGCTCAACCTGACCCCGCTGGGTACGCTGGCGCACGAATACCTGCAGGCGCACCAGGCGCTGGGTCCGCGCCTGCGCGACTCGCAGGTGGCGGCACTGGAAGCGTGGGCGAAGGAGTATCGCGGCGACCTCGGCATCGCGCTGTCGGACGTGTACGGACTCGACGCGTTCCTGCGCGATTTCGACATGTACTTCTGCAAGCTTTTCGACGGTACTCGCCACGATTCCGGCGATCCGTTCGAGTGGGGCGAGAAAGTGCTGGCGCACTACGGCGCGAACCGCGTCGATCCGCGCAGCAAGGTGCTGGTGTTCAGCGATGGGCTGGACATCCCCAAGGTGATGCAGCTGTACGCGCACTTCCGCGGCCGCTGCCAGCTCGCGTTCGGCGTGGGCACCAACATCACCAACGACGTGGGCCCCACACCGCTCAACATCGTGATCAAGATGATCCGCTGCAACGGCCAGCCGGTGGCCAAGCTGAGCGACTCGCCAGGCAAGAACATGTGCGAGGACAAGGCCTACGTGGCGTATCTGCGGCAGGTGTTCGAGATTCCTGCATCGCAGGGGTGAGAGCACATCTCAGAACGCGGGCAGCACGGCACCGTGGTACTTCTGCTCGATGAACGCCTTGATCTGCGGGCTGTTCAGCACCCTGGCCAGTTTCTGCACGCGCGGGTCGTTCTGGTTGTCGGGGCGGCCGACCAGGTAGTTCACGTAGGGCGAGTCCTTGCTCTCGATCAGCAGCGCGTCCTTGGTGGGATTCAGTCCGGCGGCCAGCGCGTAGTTGGTGTTGATCAGGGCCAGGTCGACCTCGTCCAGCGTGCGCGGCAGCATCGCCGCTTCCAGCTCGCGGAACTTCAGCTGCTTCGGGTTCGCGGTGATGTCCTTCAGCGTGGCCATCTCGTCGGTCGGATCCTTCAGCGTGATCAGGCCGTGCTTTGCCAGCAGCAACAGCGCGCGGCTGTTGTTGCTGGGGTCGTTCGGCAGCGTCACGCTGGCGCCGTCGGGCAGCTGGTCGATGCTCTTGTACTTGTGCGAGTACGCACCGAACGGCTCGATGTGCACGCCGGTGATGATGGTGAGCTGGGTGCCGCGTTCGCGGTTGAACGCGTCCAGGTAGGGCTTGGTCTGGAAGTAGTTCAGGTCGATGTTCTTCTCGGCCACCTGGGTGTTCGGCTGCACGTAGTCGGCGAATACCTTGATCTGCAGGTCCACGCCTTCCTTCGCCAGCAGCGGCTTTGCCTGCTTGAGGATTTCCGCGTGGGGTACCGCGGTGGCGGCCACGGTGAGGACATTGTCGTCCTGCTTGCCGGAGCCGGAGCAGCCGGCAAGCAACAGCAGGGTCAGGGCGAGGGAGGCAAGCAGCAGTTTCATGGCGGATTCGCTTGTGCGGCGCACAATAATAAGCCGTCTATACTGCCAAATACAAACATGGGGAAAGCGCGGCTCTCGGTGCGTTACGATTTCGGCGCGGCGTAGCCAGCCAGCAGGAGCAGGGCCAGGATGGCGGCGACGGCGGCGAGCAGCAGTCTCATGGCGGCGATTCTCATGGGCGGTCAAACGAAACTAGGCTGCCCATGCCGCCAACGCAAATAACCAAATCAGCGTTGCTTATAACGCGTCACGATGTGGTCGCCGACCATCTGCAACAGCTGCACCAGCACGATCAGCAGCACCACGGTGACCAGCATGTAATCGGACTTGTAGCTGAGATAGCCGTAGCGATAGGCCAGGTCGCCGAGGCCGCCCGAGCCGATCGCGCCGCCCATCGCGGTATAACCGATCAGCGCGATCGCAGTGACCGTGATGCCGGCGAACAGGCCGCCGCGGGCTTCCGGCAGCAAGACGTGGCGCACGATCTGCCACAAGCTGGCGCCCATTGCCTGGCTGGCCTCGATCACGCCCTGCTGTACCTCGCGCAGCGCGGTCTCCACCAGTCGCGCGAAGAACGGCGCCGCGCCAATCACCAGCGGCGGGATCGCGCCGCGGATGCCCAGCTTGGTGCCGACCAGGGCATAGGTGATCGGCATCAGCACGATCATCAGGATGATGAACGGCACCGAGCGCAATATGTTCACCAGCAGCGAGGTGATCGCATAGAGCTTCGGCATCGGCCGCAGCTGGCCCTTGCCGGTGAGGTACAGCAGCACGCCCAACGGCAGGCCGATCAGCACGGTGAGCGCCAGCGAGCCGCCCAGCATCAGCAGGGTGTCGATGCAGGCGCGGCCGATCTCGCCCCAGTCGTCGATGTTGGGAAAGAGTTTTTGCAGCGGGTTCATCGGTGCAACTCCTCGATCTCGATGCCGGCCGTGCGCAGCGCGGCCAGCGCAGCGTCTATCCGCTCGCCCTGCATCGCCAGCGTGAGCTGGCCGTAGGGCAGGTCCTTGATGCGGTCGATGCGGCCGGCGAGGATGTTGAACTCGACTCCGGTCTCGCGGGCGACGCGGCCCAGCGCCGGCGTCAGCGTGGCGTCGCCGCGGAAGCTCAGGCGCAGGATGCGTCCGGGCACCCGCGCGAACGGCGCCAGCTCGCTGGCCGCTTCTTCCGGCAGCGCTTCGTTGACGAAGCGCTTCGTGGTGGGGTGCTGCGGATGCAGGAACACGTCGGCCACCGCGCCGCGCTCGACAATCGCGCCGGCGTCAAGCACCGCCACGCGATCGCACACGCGGCGCACCACGTCCATCTCGTGGGTGATCAGCACGATGGTGAGTTGCAGCTCGCGGTTGATCTCGGCAAGCAGCTCCAGCACCGAGGCGGTGGTCTGCGGGTCGAGCGCACTGGTGGCCTCGTCGCACAGCAGGATCGACGGCCGGTTGGCCAGCGCGCGGGCGATGCCGACGCGCTGCTTCTGGCCGCCGGAAAGTTGCGACGGGTACTTGTCGGCGTGCGCGGTCAGTCCCACCCGCGCCAGCAATGCGTCGACACGTGCGCGCAATACGCTGGCATCGCGTTCACCGGCCAGTCGCAGCGGAAACGCGACGTTGTCCGCCACCGTCTGCGAGGCGAGCAGGTTGAAGTGCTGGAAGATCATGCCGATCCGGCGCCGCTGCGCGCGCAACGCCGGTTCGGCCAGCGCGGTCATCTCGGTGTCGCCCACGAAGATGCGCCCGCCGCTGGGTCGTTCGAGCAGGTTGATCAGCCGTATAAGCGTCGATTTGCCGGCACCGGACAGACCGATGATGCCGAACACCTCGCCATCGACGATGTCGAGGCTGAACGGCTGCAGCGCGGGAATGTCCTTGCCGTCGACCCGGTAGGACTTGTGGACATCGACGAAGCGGATCACGACGGAACCTGGCTTGCGGGTGGTGGGCCATTCTATGCCACGGACATCACGGTCGATGGCGTATGCTGCTGGATTGATCCATCAAGACGGAGTCCGTCCATGTCCAGCGTCTACGATTTCACCGTTCGCGATATCGATGGCAACCAGCGCTCGCTCGCCGAATGGCGCGGCAAGACCCTGCTGATCGTCAACGTCGCCTCCAAATGCGGCTTCACCCCGCAATATCAGGGGCTGGAGACGCTGTGGCAGGACCAGCGCGATCTGGGTCTGGTGGTGCTGGGTTTTCCGTGCGACCAGTTCGGCCACCAGGAACCCGGCGACGAGGCCGAGATCAGGACCTTCTGCAGCACCCAGTACGACGTGACCTTTCCGATGTTCGCCAAGGTCGAGGTGAATGGCGAGCATGCCGATCCGCTGTACAAGTGGCTGAAGAGCGAAGGCAAGGGCATCCTCGGTAGCGAGTCGATCAAGTGGAACTTCACCAAGTTCCTGGTCGACCCGGATGGCCAGGTGGTGAAGCGCTATGCCTCCACCGACACGCCGGAAAAGATCGGCAAGGACACGCGGGCCCGGCTCGCCGGCTGATCGGGTTCCCTTCGAATTCCCGCGCCGGTTCGCCGGTGCCAACGCTGGCGCATTCCCGTGGCCTGCAGGCGGTTCTTCGCGATTCTGGTAACCTGCGCGGTTCGTGTCGGCACCTGGCCGGCGGACTTGAACCTATTCGCGAGAACCTCATGCAGATTGCCCAGAACGCCGTTGCCGCCTTCCATTACACGCTGACCGACGACGAGGGCCAGGTCATCGACAGCTCCGAAGGCCGCGAGCCGCTGACCTACCTGCATGGCAGCGGGCAAATCGTGCCGGGCCTGGAAAAGCAGATGGAAGGCCGCGCGGTCGGCGACAGGTTCACCGCCGACGTGGCCGCCGAGGAAGGCTACGGCGTGCGCCACGAGGAGCTGATGCAGGAGGTGCCGCGCGCGGCGTTCCAGGGCGTCGAGGACATCCAGCCCGGCATGCAGTTCCAGGGCCACGGCCCGGAAGGCCAGATCAACGTCACCGTGACCAAGGTCGAGAACGACGTGGTCTTCATCGACGCCAACCACCCGCTGGCCGGCAAGACCCTGCATTTCGCCATCGAGGTGACCGACGTGCGTGGCGCCACCGCGGAAGAGCTGGCGCACGGCCACGTGCACGGCGCCGGCGGGCATCACCACTGATCGATCGCCGGCGCGGCCAGGCCGCGATCCGCGGATGCGTGAAGGCCCGGCGCTGGCGCCGGGCCTTCGTCGTTTGCGGCCCGACCTAGTACCAGTCGAGCAGCGACACGCCCAGCCCCAGGTAGGTGGCGTTGTGGTTGTAGTCGATCAGGCTTTCGCCGTAGCCCTTGAACACCTCCATGTATCCGCGCAGGTTGCCGGCCACCGGGAAACTCCAGCTGAAGCGCGCCGAGCCGTGGCTGCGGCTGCCGCCGCGCAGGGAATGGCGCAGCGCCATGCCGAATTCCTGGCCGCGCCATTCGTGCACGACCTGCATTTCGGCGCGTCCCATGTAGTTGCCGATGTCGGGGTTGTTGTCGTCGCGGCGTGCTTCCGGCACGCGCCACCACGGGCGCAGCATCACGGTCCAGCCGTCGCGTTCGAAGCCGACGTTGGCGATCACCCGGTTCCAGCTGCGCGACAGCGGGTTGCCGCGGCCGTTGGACTGGTGGTTGAAGCCGATGCCCAGCAGCCGGCCCTCCCAGCCCAGTACCTGGTAGTGGGTGTCGAACACCAGCATCGCCTCGGGCTCGTAGTTGGTCTCGCGGAACGGGCGCGACTGCTTCGAGTTGTAGACCTGCCAGCGCGAGGACTGGGTGTAGCCCACCCACAGGTCGCCGGCGTCGCCGAACACGCCCTGCCACAGCTTGGTCTTCAGGCTGAGCTGGAATTTCGCTTCCGCGTTGTCCAGCTGTTCTCCCGGACCTGGCACGGTGTTGTCCGGGTTCGGGCTGTGCGGCCGGTTGTTCTGGTTGCTGGTGGCGAACACGGGCAGCACGTACACCGGCTTGTAGCCGCGGATGTTGTAGGTGCCGAGCTTGCTTTCCGGCGACAGCTCCCAGCGGCTGTCGAGCAGCGACAGCGGCGTGGCCACTTCGCTGTTGGGTTCCGCGCCGGCACTGGGTGTCTTCCGGTGGTCGTGACCGAAGATGTTCGGCGTCGTGGTCGTCTCGTCCACCCGCTTCTGCGCGATCGGCAGGTTGACCCGGCCGGTCGCATGGTCGTAGCAGGCCAGCCGCTGGGCGTCGCTCTCGATGGCAGTGCAGGCGCGGATGTCGGTGGGGTCCGGGTTCTGCGCGTGCGCGGCGGAGGCCAGGGTAACGGCGAACAAGGCCAGGAGGGCGGCCGCAGTCAATCGCTTCATGAAGAAAAGTTTCTGGCAGGGCGGCGGACCAGTCTAGCGGAGCGGCCATGGGCGACGCTGACCGGCGCGTGAAAACGCCGGCCGCGCGCGCGGCCGGCGTCTGCGGCGTGCGGGCTTATTTGCCTGCGGTCCAGCGTGCGTACTCGCTCTTGCTGATCCGGCCGTCACGGTTGTGATCGGCATAGAGGAAGTCGTTGGCGAGCAGTGGATAGGCCGAAGCCTGCTCCTCGCTGATGTATTTCCCGCCGCCGGACAACTGCTCGAAGGCGGGCGCCGGACCGCTCGGCGGAGGCGGCGGCATGCTCGAGTGCACCACCAGTTCGCCGGCCGGCGTGTTCAGGGTGGCGGTCGCCGCCGCCGTGCCAGCTGGTGCCGGTGCCGTATCCATCGGCGCCTGCGGTGGCGTCTGCGGCGCGGTGTTCTGCGCGATCAGGGGACCGCCGCACAGCAGGCCGACGGTGGCGAAGACGATCAACAGTGATTTGCGCGGTTTCATTATCGGTACTCCATGCCAGAATGATCGGAGGAGGCTGTGCGGGCATGCGCGATCGATCGGGCGGAATGCCGTTCGGCCGAACTCGCGTTTCACGCTAGCAGGGGCTTTGTATATGCCGGCTTACTATCCGCGTCATGGGGTCGTGAAGGTGCGCCGCCGTTGGGTGTCCCTTCAGGTGATGGTCGCGTGCTGAGCCTGGCCCAGGCGCGGGCGCTGCAACTGGCCGCGCAGGGTTTGCTGCAGCCGCCGCGGCGACGGCCCCGGCGCGACGACGTGGTGGCGGCGATCGGGCGCATGTGCCTGCTGCAGATCGACACCATCCACGTGGTGGCGCGCAGCCCCTACCTGGTGCTGCACTCGCGCCTGGGCAACTATCCCACGGCGTGGCTGGACGAGGCGCTGGCGCAGGGGCGGCTGGCCGAGTGCTGGGCGCACGAGGCGTGCTTCGTCGGCGCCGCCGACGTCGCCTGGCACCGTGGCGGCCACGATCACCGCACGCATCATTGGGCGCATCGCCATGCGGCGCGCATGTACCGCGAGCAACGTACCGAGATGGATGCGCTGCTGCAGTCGATCCGCGCCTCCGGCCCGGTGCGGTCGGCCGATTTCGCGCGCACGGACGTCGCCGGCAAGCCGGGCTGGTGGGAGTGGAAACCGGAGAAGCGCTGGCTGGAGGCATGGTTCGCGCTGGGCGAGCTGATGGTGGCGCGACGGGACAACTTCCAGCGCGTCTACGACCTGGCCGAAAACGTAATGGCCCGGCTCGACCCGCCGTTCGATCCCGCCTTCGCGCCGTCGGTGGCGGAGCAGCGCGAGCGCTTCATCCTCGACAGCGTGCGTGCGCTGGGGGTGACCCCGGCGGCGTGGATCGCCGACTACTTCCGCCTGAAGCCGAAGGTCGGCGATCGCGAACTGGCGCCGCTGGTGGCCAGCGGCGAACTGCTGACGGTGCCGGTGGCGGGCTGGAAGGTGCCGGGCTATGTGCACCGCGACCATGCCGACGCGCTGGACAAGGCGCTGGCCGGACGCCTGCGCGCCACCCGTACCGCGCTGCTGTCGCCGTTCGACCCGCTGGTGTGGGATCGCGCTCGCGCCCTGGCGATGTTCGATTTCGAATACACCATCGAGTGCTACACGCCGGCGCCGAAACGCCGCTACGGCTACTACGTGCTGCCGATCCTGCATCGCGGCCGGCTGGTCGGCCGGCTGGATGCGAAGGCTCACCGCGGCAGCGGCGTGTTCGAGGTCAAGGCGCTGTTCCTGGAACCCGCGGTGTCGCCGGAGCCGACGCTGGCGCACGCGGTAGCCGGGGCGATCGCCGAGACCGCCCGCTGGCACGGCACCCCGGAGATCCAGCTGGGGCGCACCCGGCCGGCGGGACTCGCGCGGTTGTTGCGCGCCGCCTGGCGGGGCACCGGCTAGCCCCGCTCCTTCAGGCCCGGGCGGCCTACGGCGTGCTGCCGGCGGGGGCCGGGTTCGCCGCGCACGGCTTGCCGTGCAGGGCCTGCCGCAACTGGCTGGCGAGCGAGTTGCAGCGTGCCGCCAGTTGCGGCCGGATCTCCGGGTTCTTCGCGTCGCGCAACAGGCCGGCGCGCATCGCCTCGTAGCGGGATGGCAGCTGGCTCGGCGGGAAGATCTCCGCCGCGCGGTGGCAGGCCATGTAGCTGGCCAAGTAGTCGTCGCAGGCGGTGATGCCGGTGTTCTCCGACAGGTCGGGCTCGGCGGCGGGCCTGCGCGGGGCGGTCGCGGCATGTTCCCGGTGGGAGGCGCCGACAGCCTTCGTGGCGGCGGGTGCCGTCGCCGCGGTGGAACGGGTCGTTGTCTGGGTGCTGCGGGGATGCTGCGCGCAAGCAACCAGCAGCAGGCCTCCGAGCACGCTGGTCAGGGCAAGGCGGGACAGGGCAGGCATCATCGTTCTCCTCGGGGTGGCGACCGTGCCGGCCCTCGGGGTACCGGTACGGATACGGGGAATCGCCGCCACTAGAGCGCGACGAAGGTCAAGGGAATCTGAATTTGCCGCCGGCGCGACCGGAAACGGTGCATTCGTTCCATTCCGTTCGGCCCCGTTGTGCCGTTATGATCCGCCCACTGTGTTTGCCGGGGTCAGCAGAGTTTGTGGCCCGATGCAGCCGATCTGCGATCTGCCTCATCGTTCACCCCTGGGTTGTTTCCTTGCACACCAGTCAAGCCGGCCGGTTGCCGCATGGCGCCGCGTCTATAAACCTGTGGAGTGATTAACATGTCTGATCGTCAGATCGGTACCGTCAAGTGGTTCAATGATGCCAAGGGCTTCGGTTTCATTGCCCGTGACAACGGCCCGGACGTTTTCGTGCATTTCCGCGCCATTACCGGCGGCGGCTTCAAGAGCCTGCAGGAAGGCCAGCAGGTCTCGTTCAAGGTGGTGCAGGGCCAGAAGGGCCTGCAGGCCGAGGAAGTCACCCCGGCCTGAGTGCCGTCCCGTGTAAGGAAAACCGGGCAGCGATGCCCGGTTTTTTCCTGCCTGGATAATGTCCCTGGCAGCCCGCTTGACAAATCACTCACCGGCTGAAAATCCGTTATGCTTGGGCCACTGCGTCTGCTTGGCTACGTGAGTGCCCGGTAGGGATTTCCTGAATCCGACTGTTGCACCGGACCCTGCATGCTCAGTAAACCGTCGGCCCGTTGGGGCCGGTTTGTCTCAGCGTCTGGATAGGATCGGAGTGAGTCATGTCGGATCGTGAAGTAGGTACCGTCAAGTGGTTCAACGACGCCAAGGGTTTCGGTTTCATCAGCCGTGAAAATGGCCCTGACGTATTCGTGCATTTCCGCGCCATCACCGGCTCGGGTTTCAAGAGCTTGCAGGAAGGCCAGAAGGTGAGCTTCAAGGTCGTCGACGGCCAGAAGGGCTTGCAGGCCGAAGACGTCACCCCGGTCTGATCGTGGTGGCGGCGTTCGTTTGAAGAGGCCGGCGCAAGCCGGCCTCTTTTTTGTGGTGATGGCGGCAATTCGCTAGCCTGTGCGGATGTCCGACCGATCCATCGAGAGCACCCTCGCCGCGGCCGAGCCGCTGGTGGTTCCGGTAACCGCAGCCGACGGCGCGCGTTACGAATGGCTGGCCGTACTTCCTGCCGGCAGCTGGCGGCACCTGCTGTACTGGATTCCGGCGATGGGCATCCCGGCTCGGCATTACCTGCCGCTGGCCCAGGCGCTGGCAGCGCGGGGCATCGCGGTGGTGCTGCACGAATGGCGCGGCATCGGTTCCAGCGATCGGCGCGCCGGCCGCGGCAGCAATTGGGGTTATCGCCAGTTGTTGCAGGACGACCTGCCCGCGGGCCTGGCCGCCGTGCGCCGGCGCTGGCCGCAGGCGAGCTGCCTGCTCGGTGGGCACAGCCTCGGCGGTCAGCTCGGCCTGCTCTACGCCAGCCTCCATCCAGGCGACTTCACCGGCCTGCTGCTGGTGGCCAGCGGCTCGCCGTACTGGCGATGCTTCCGGCGTGGCTGGCTGATCGGCGTGGCTTACGTGCTGGCACCCTTGCTGGCCAGGCTGGTGGGTTACCTGCCCGGGCGGCGGATCGGTTTTGGCGGCAACGAGGCGCGCGGGGTGATCTCCGATTGGGCACGCAGCGGGCGCACTGGCCGTTACGCGGCGGCCGGGATGGCGCAGGATTTCGAGCGCCGGCTGGCCGCGCTGCCACTGTCGCTGCTGGCGCTGCGCCTGCAGGAGGACTGGCTGGGGCCGCCGGCGTCGCTGGACTGGCTGCTGGGCAAGCTGGGACCGGGCGAACGCCGGGTGGAGGCGATCGCGCGGGAAGACCTGGGCGGCTTGCCGGCCGACCATTTCGGCTGGATGAAGACACCCGCGCCGATCGCCGCGCGCGTCGCCGACTGGCTGGCTGGGCCGGACGCAGCGTTCGCCGGGCGCGACGGCGCAGCGGGTTGATTCGCCGGGAGTCTGCCTGCATGTCGAGAGGCCCGATCTGCCGGATGCCCGCATGAAACTGTTCGATCCGTTCACCCAGCGCAGCCTGGCCCTGCGCAACCGCCTGGTGGTCTCGCCGATGTGCGAATACTCGGCCGTCGACGGCGTGCCGAACGACTGGCACCTGGTGCACCTGGGCAGCCGCGCGGTGGGCGGCGCGGGGGCGGTGATCGCCGAGGCCACCGCGGTTTCTGCCGAAGGCCGCATCTCGCCGCAGGACACCGGCCTGTGGAACCAGGCCCAGGTGGAGGCGTGGCAGCCGATCGCCCGCTTCATCAAGGCGCATGGTGCGATCGCCGGCGTGCAACTGGCGCACGCCGGGCGCAAGGCGAGCACGCTGCGGCCGTGGGAAGGGCATGGCCCGGTGCCGGCCGGGCAGGGCGACTGGCGCATCGTGGCGCCGTCGGCACTGCCGTTCGACGATGGCTGGCAGGTGCCGCAAGCGCTGGACGAGGCGGGCATCCAGGCGGTGATCGCGGATTTCCGCGAGGCCACCCGGCGTGCGTTGGCGGCCGGCTTCAACCTGGTCGAGGTGCATGCGGCGCATGGCTACCTGCTGCACCAGTTCCTGTCGCCGCTGAGCAACCGGCGCGAGGACCGCTACGGCGGCAGCTTCGAGAACCGCACCCGGCTGGTGCGCGAGGTGATCGTCGCCGTGCGCGAAGTGTGGCCGGCCGAACTGCCGCTGTGGCTGCGTCTCTCGGCCACCGACTGGATGGACGAAGGCGGCTGGGATATCGGGCAGAGCGTCGAACTGGCGCGCCAGCTGAAGCCGCTGGGCGTGGACCTGATCGACGTCTCCAGCGGCGGCCTGCTGCCACACGCGAAGATCCCGCTGGGGCCGGGCTACCAGGTGCCGTTCGCGGCGCAGGTGCGGCGCGAGGCCGGTGTCGCCACCGGCGCGGTGGGCCTGATCACCGGCGCGGAGCAGGCCGCGCAGATCGTCGCCAATGGCGAGGCCGACGTGGTGCTGATCGCGCGCGAGAGCCTGCGCGACCCGTACTTCCCGCGCCGCGCGGCGCAACAGCTGGGTGCGAAGATCGACGCCCCGGCGCAATATCAGCGGGCCTGGTAAATCGTCGAGGAGAACATGATGGACGCCGTGCCGACCCTGGTTGAAGGTACCCGCCTGCACGATCTCGGCGACGGCTTCGTGGTGCGGCGCATGCTGCCGGTGCTGCTGGCGCGGCACGTCGGCCCGTTCGTGTTCTACGACCACATGGGGCCGGCCACGTTCGCCGCCGGCAACGGCATGGACGTGCGGCCGCATCCGCACATCGGCCTGGCCACGGTGACCTGGCTGTTCGATGGGGTGATCCGCCACCGCGACAGCCTCGGCAGCCTGGCCGACATCCGCCCCGGCGAGGTGAACTGGATGACCGCCGGCCACGGCATCGCCCACTCTGAGCGTACGCCGCCGGAGGCGCGCCAGGGGGGGCAGATGCTGCACGGCATCCAGGTTTGGGTGGCCTTGCCGCAGGCCGATGCCGAGGTGGCGCCGGAATTCCACCATCACGACCGCGACGCGCTGCCGCGGATTCGCCAGCCCGGCGTCGAAGCCGTGCTGATCGCGGGAACGGCCTATGGCGAGCGTTCGCCGGTCAAGGTGTTCGCGCCGATGTTCTTCCTCGAAGTGCGGCTGGAGGCGGGCGCCGAACTGGCGCTGCCCGCCGAGCATGCCGAGCGCGGCGTGCATGTGGTCGAGGGTGCGGTGCGCTGGGGCGAACTGGCGTTCGGCGCGCAGCAGATGGCGGTGCAGGCCGGCGCGTCGGCGCCCACGCTGCGTGCGCACGAGGCCAGCCGGCTGATGCTGTTCGGCGGCGCGCCGCTGGATGGCGAACGGCACCTGTGGTGGAACTTCGTGGCCAGCACGCGCGAGCGCATCGAGCAGGCCAAGGCCGACTGGCGCGAAGGCCGCTTCCCGAAAGTGCCCGGCGACGACAAGGAATTCATCCCGTTGCCGGACTAGCCGGCGCGGATTGTCTTGCTTCGTGGGGCGGGCACTGCCCGCCGCTCTTGCGCTTCATCAACATGCAAAACCCGGCGAGCAGTACCCGCCCTACAGAGCGCGCGGCATGTCTGCGTGGCAGAATCGGACCATCCCCTCGCGGAGCAGGAACATGTCCGGCTACAGCAGCTTTGCCGAGTTCTATCCGTTCT
Source organism: Rhodanobacter sp. OR87 (assembly GCF_000473345.1). Classification (NCBI taxonomy): domain Bacteria; kingdom Pseudomonadati; phylum Pseudomonadota; class Gammaproteobacteria; order Lysobacterales; family Rhodanobacteraceae; genus Rhodanobacter; species Rhodanobacter sp. OR87. The sequence goes on along the minus strand of NZ_AXBJ01000006.1, from coordinate 169,743 downwards.
ACCTCAGCGAGCACGGCAACCGCGGCTGCCGCCGGATGCATTTCATCGGCAGCACGCTGGTGATCGTTGTGGTCGTGCTGGCCCTGGCGAGCGGTCAGCTGCGCTGGCTGTGGCTGGCGCCGGTGGTCGGCTACGGCTTCGCCTGGATCGGCCACTTCGGCTTCGAGAAGAACCGCCCGGCTACGTTCAAGCACCCGTTGTACAGCCTGATGGGCGACTGGGTGATGTACGGCCAGATGCTGCGTGGCAAGATCCGCTTCTGACAGATTTTCTCCCTCCCCTGCTGGCAGGGGAGGGCCGGGGTGGGGTCGCTCTTCCCCTCAGCGGTACTGCTGGTGGCAGCTCTGGCAGGTCTCGCCGACCGGCTTGATCGCGGCCGCCACCGCTGCGCAGCTCGCCGGCGCGGCCTGCACGGCCTGGTGCAGGCGTTCCTGCAGCTGGGCGGCGTCGTCGGTGAAGGCCTTTTCGTCGATGCCGAACACCGGCGTGATGTCGCTGGCGGTGGACTCCAGGCGGGCCAGGTGATGTTGCACCTTCACCGGGTCGCACTGCTTCGCCTTGATCGCGTTCTTCAGTTCGCCCACGTGGTAACCCATCGTCTCCATCACCGCCTTCGGCATCGGGTTGCGCGCAGCCAGCGCGTTCATCACGTTGGCTGTGCCGATCACGCCGATCACCAGGCCAAGCAGGATCATCAGGGCTGCGCGCATCGCTACGATTCCTCAGGTGGGGAAACCCGCAGGATAGCGCGCGCCGCCGCGCGGCATCCATGCGGGCAGGATAAAATGGTGCCTTTGCAACAGGATTCCCCGGTGACCCACGCAGACACGACCATGCAGCCGCCCGGCGCGACGTTCCCGGCCGAACGCTTCGCCGGCGTCGAGCGGCTGTACGGCAGCGGCAGCGTGGCCACGCTGGCAGGCAAGCACGTGTGCGTGATCGGCATTGGCGGCGTCGGTTCGTGGGCGGCCGAGGCGCTGGCGCGCAGCGGCGTGGGCCGGCTCACCCTGATCGACGCGGACGAGGTCTGCGTGTCCAACACCAACCGCCAGCTGCACGCGCTGGACGGCGAGTTCGGCAAGTCGAAGGTGGGCGTGATGGCGGCGCGCGCGCACGCGATCAACCCGACCATCCGGCTGGAGGCGATCGAGCGCTTCCTCACCCCGTCCACGCTGGACGAACTGCTCGACCGCGGCTACGACGTGGTGCTGGACGCCTGCGACGCGTTCCGCGTGAAGCTCGAAACCATCGCCTGGTGCCGCCGGCGCAAGCTGCCGATCGTCAGCGTGGGTTCGGCTGGCGGTCGTACCGACCCCACCCAGATCCGCGTGCGCGACCTGTCGCGCACCGAGCACGACGCGATGTTCAGCCTGATCCGCAAGAAGCTCCGCGCCGATTTCAACTTTCCGCGCAACCCGGATCGCTACTTCGGCGTGTCGGCCGTCTATTCGCTGCAGAACGTGCAGTACCCGCAGCCCGACGGCAGTGTCTGCGGCACCCGCCCGCCCGGCGGCGACGCGCTGAACCTGGCCTGCGGTGGCGGACTGGGCGCGGCCACCCACATCACCGGGGCATTCGCTTTCGCGGCGGTGGGCAAGGTGCTGGAGAAGCTGCTGGGGTGAGTGGACACGGGCGCGAGCGCGCCCGTGCTTGCGTGTCGAGACGACCGGGGTCGGGTCAAGCCTGCCGTGCGGTTCTCGCGCCCGGGCGACGAACGGTTACGGATGGACGGGCTTGTCGTTCGCCGGTGGGTTGTTATCCGGGGTCTTGTCCGCAGCTTCCCTGGCCTCGCTGGCTGGGATCGGCATCAGGGCACCCACCGAGGTGGTGCCGGCTGGATCCGTCTTGAATTTCGGGTCGTAGGGGTTGTCGCTTTCGCGGAACTGCTGATAGGCCACCACGCCATGCATGTCATGTCCGCTGGTGATCTCGAAGCCCGTGGTGTCCGTATGCAAGGGCGCGCCCGTCATGCTCTTGCCCGTCCTGGGCGATGAGGGGCCGCCTCTCGATCCGACCTTCAGCGGCCCGGTGCTGCCGCCGGTGCGCGAGCCGGTCATTCCTGCGCGCACCTGGGCCCAGCGCATCTTGGCTCGATGCAGGGCGGTGGCGTCGCCGTAGGTAGGCTTGAGCTCGTTCCACAGGGCGTCGACCCGGGCGAATTCGGCTTTGCTCAGCGGCGTGATCATCAGGTCGCGCGCCGCGACGTATTGAGGTGTGCTGCGCTCGGCCGCCAGCACCATCCAGGCGGCGCCCAGTGGCCGATCCACCGGCACACCCTGGCCGCGGTAGTACATCACTCCGAGATTGTATTCGGCCGGCTTGTAAGCCCAGGACGCTGCAACCTTGTACATGTCGATCGCGTGGCGGTAGTTCTTTTGCTCGTAGGCGCGGGCGGCGAGCCTGAAAAAATACACCCCCGGTCTGGCGTCGCTCTCGGGGCTGGTGAAATCCTCGTTCGGCGAGGCGCCGAAGCTCGGGTCACTGTCGTACGAGGGCGCGTTGGTGGAAGGCGGGTAGGCAGGGGAAGCGGCAGTGCTGCCGGTGGCCGCCGCGCCGCTTTGCCCCCTGCACGGCAGCGCCACGGCGAGGGCCAGGCCAGCAAGCATCCATACGCAGGTGCCGGAAACACGTTCCATGACCATGAGCGATCTCCCTTCACCAGGTGGGTGGCAATGGGATATACGCCCGGGGCGGTCGGTGATGCAAGTGCGCGCCAGGTCATGCCGACGCGCCATCCGTTCGCTTGGCGCTGCCTCACCAGCCCATGTAATGCCCGCCGTTGATCGCTAGGTTGGCGCCGGTGATCCAGGCGGCCTGGTCGCCCGTGAAGAAGGCCACCGCGTGGGCGATCTCCTCCGGCTTGCCGAGGCGGCCGACCGGGATCTGCGCCACGATCTTTTCGCGCACTTCCTCGGGCACCGCCATCACCATGTCGGTGCCGACGTAGCCGGGCGAAACGGTGTTGACGGTGATGCCGAACTTCGCGTTCTCCTGCGCCAGCGAGATGGTGAAGCCATGCATGCCGGCCTTCGCTGCGGCGTAGTTGGCCTGGCCGTACTGGCCTTTCTGGCCGTTGATCGAGCTGATCTGCACGATGCGGCCCCACTTGCGCGCGCGCATGCCCTCGATCACCGGGCGGGTGACGTTGAAGCAGGCGTTCAAGTTGGTGTTGATCACGTCCATCCACTGCTCGTAGGTCATCTTGTGGAAGGTGGTGTCGCGGGTGATGCCGGCGTTGTTGACCAGGATGTCGACCGGTCCGTATCTGGCCTCGATCACGCGGACCATCGTTGCGCAGGCATCCGGGTCGCAGACATCGCCCTGCACCATGCACACGTCGATGCCTTCGGCCGCCATCGCCTTGCGCCAGGCTTCGGCCTTGTCCGGGTTGCGATAGTTGGTGGCCACCCGATGCCCCTGTCCGGCAAGGTAGCGAACGATCGCGCTGCCGATGCCGCCGGTGCCGCCTGTGACCAATGCCGTGCGCTGCGTCATGTCCTTGGAACTCCTGTGCAGGTGAAGCGGGGGCTGTCGCGCCGGAGCATGGCGGGAGCATGTTGCAGCCGTTGCCGCGGGACGCCGGTGCGTTGCGCATTTATAGCGTTTCAGGCGACGGAGTGACCGCTGCAATGCGGCAAATCCGCCGGGTCGAAGTTCGCCAGCGCCTGCACCAGCAGTTGGTGTGCATCCGCTGCCGCAGGCAGCGCCGGTACCCGCAGGAATGCCAGCGCCTGCCGCAGTGCCGGCAGGGGGGCGGCCGGGTCGATCGGAAAGGCCTGCCCGGACTTCGACAGCTTGCGTCCCTCGCCGTCCAGCACCAGCGGCAGGTGGCGATAAGCCGGCGTGGGCAGCCCGAGGCAGCGTTGCAGCCAGATCTGCCGCGCGGTGGAGTCGAGCAGGTCGAGCCCGCGCACCACCTCGGTGATGCGCTGGTAGGCGTCGTCCACCACGCAGGCGAGCTGGTAGGAATACAGCCCCTCGACCCGGCGGATCACGAAGTCGCCCACCTCGTCGCGCAGGTTCTGCCGCTGCGGTCCCTGCAGGGCGTCGTCGAAGGCGATGGCGATGTCCGGCACGCGCAGCCGCCAGGCCGGCGCCTGTGCCGCCTGCGGCGACGCGACGCAGCGACCATCGCGATGGATGCCGCCGGCATCGGCCAGTTCGCTGCGGCTGCACCAGCACGGGAACACCTGGTCTGCCGCGCGCAAGCGCTCGAACGCCGCGTCGTAGGCGGCAATGCGTTGCGACTGGAACAGCGCCGGCGCGTCGGCGCCCAGGCCGAACGCGGGCAGGGCGGCGAGGATGCTTGCCGCCGAACCGGGAACCTCGCGCGGCGGGTCGATGTCCTCCATCCGCAACAGCCACTCGCCACCGGCGTGCCGCGCGCACAGCCAGCTGCCCACCGCGGCGACCAGCGAGCCGAAGTGCAGGTGTCCGGTCGGCGAGGGGGCGAAGCGACCGCGATAGCTCATCGGCGCATCTTAGATGCCGTGCCGAGCCCTTGAAAGCGCCGGCCGCCGCCCCGAATTTTCAGTCCACCCCCAGTCCCCTTCATGACTGCCACGATAGAGAGACAGCCATGCGTCGCATCGCATTGTTCATTGCCACCAACCTTGCCGTCCTGCTCCTGCTGAGCATCGTCTGCCGCCTGTTCGGCATCGACCAGATGGCCGCCGCCCGCGGCTACGGCGGCATGGGCGGCCTGCTGGCCTACGCTGCCGTGTTCGGCATGGGCGGCGCGTTCATTTCGCTGGCGATGTCCAAGACGATCGCCAAGTGGTCCACCGGCGCGCGGGTGATCGAGCAGCCGCAGGACGAGACCGAGCGCTGGCTGGTCGACACCGTGCGCCGCCACGCGCAGAACGCCGGCATCGGCATGCCCGAGGTGGCGATCTACGACGCGCCGGAGATGAACGCGTTCGCCACCGGCATGACCAGGAACAGCTCGCTGGTGGCGGTCAGTTCCGGCCTGCTGCAGCAGATGAACCGCGAACAGGCCGGCGCCGTGCTCGGCCACGAGATCGGCCACGTCGCGAACGGCGACATGGTCACCCTGACCCTGATCCAGGGCGTATTGAACACGCTGGTGATCCTCGCCGCGCGCATCGTGGGCCGGCTGGTCGACAGCTGGATGTCCGGCGGCCGCGACGACAACCGCGGCGGCACCGGCATCGGCTACTTCGTGACGGTGATGGTGCTGCAGCTGGTGTTCGGCCTGTTCGCCTCGATGATCGTGATGGCGTTCTCGCGCTGGCGCGAGTTCCGCGCCGACGCGGCGGGCGCGCAGTTCGCCGGGCGAGGCGCGATGATCTCGGCGCTGCAGCGGCTGCAGGCCAACCATGGCGAGAGCACGCTGCCGCAAACGATCGCCGCGTTCGGCATCTCCGGTCCGCTGGCCGAGGGTTTCAAGCGCCTGTTCATGAGCCATCCGCCGCTGGAGGAGCGCATCGCCGCGCTGCAGAACGCCGGCTGACCTCTGCTTTGCTCCCTCCCCTGCAAAGCAGGGGAGGGTTGGGGTGGGGTGCTCTTGACCTTGCCTGAATGCCAAGATCAAAGGCGAACCCCCTCCTGACCTCCCCCTGCAAGCGGGGGGAGGGACCATCTCACATAGTCAACGCAACAACGGAACATCCACGCATGAACGCACCCGCCGAAACCCGCAAGTTCGAAGCCGAAGTCGCCCAGGTGCTGCACCTGGTCACCCATTCGCTGTACTCGCACAAGGAGATCTTCCTGCGCGAGCTGATCTCCAACGCTTCCGACGCCTGCGACAAGCTGCGCTTCGAATCGATCGCCAAGCCGGAACTTTCCGCCGGCGACAGCGAGCTGCACATCGACGTCAGCTGGGACCCGGCCGCGCGCACCGTCACCGTGCGCGACAACGGCATCGGCATGAACCGCGACGAGGTGGTGGCGAACATCGGCACCATCGCCAGCTCCGGCACGCGCCGTTTCCTGGAGGCGATGTCGGGCGAACAGAAGGCCGACGCGCGGCTGATCGGCCAGTTCGGCGTGGGCTTCTACTCCGCTTTCGTGGTCGCCGACAAGGTCACCGTGCTCAGCCGCCGCGCCGACGCGCCGGCCGGCGAGGGCGTGAAGTGGGAGAGCGACGGCAAGGGCGAGTACTCGCTGGAGCCGGTCGAACTGGCCGAGCGCGGCACCGCCGTGATCCTGCACCTGAAGGCCGACGAGGACGAGTTCCTCAGCCGCTGGCAGCTGCGCGCGCTGATCACCCGCTACTCCGATCACGTGGCCTTCCCGATCCGCATGCCGGTCGAGAAGGACGGCAAGCCGACCGACGAGTTCGAGACCATCAACGCCGCCTCGGCGCTGTGGACCAAGCCGAAGTCGGAGATCAGCGACGAGGACTACCAGAGCTTCTACAAGTCGCTCGGCCACGACTTCAACGACGCGCTGGCGTGGACGCACAACCGCGTCGAAGGTAGCCAGAGCTTCACCACCTTGCTGTACATCCCCTCGCAGCCGCCGTTCGACCTGATGATGGGCGGCCGCGACGAGCGCAAGGGCGTGAAGCTCTACATCAAGCGCGTCTTCATCATGGACGCGGCTGAAGAGCTGCTGCCGAACTACCTGCGCTTCGTGCGCGGCGTGGTCGACGCCGACGACCTGCCGCTCAACGTCAGCCGCGAGATCCTGCAGCACAACCGCCAGCTCGAGCGCATCAAGGCCGCCTGCGTCAAGCGCGTGCTGGACCTGATCGAGAAGCTGGCGAAGGACGAGCCGGAGAAGTTCGCCACCTTCTACAAGGCGTTCGGCAACACGCTCAAGGAAGGCATCAGCGAGGACGCCAACAACCGCGAACGCATCGCCAAGCTGCTGCGCTTCGCCTCCACCAAGGGCGAGGGCAGCCAGCAGACCGTCGCGCTCGACGACTACATCGGCCGCATGGCGGTGGGCCAGGACGCGATCTGGTACATCACCGCCGACAGCTACGCCGCCGCCTTCGGCAGCCCGCAACTGGAAGCGTTCAAGGCCAAGGACATCGAAGTGCTGCTGATGTCCGACCGCATCGACGAGTGGATGATCGGCTCGCTCAGCGAGTACGAAGGCAAGAAACTCAAGAGCGTCGCCAAGGGCGAGGTGCCGCTGGACGAAGCCGGCAAGAAGAAGCAGGAAGAGGCGACGAAGGAAGCCGCGCCACTGCTGAAGAAGCTGAAGGATCTGCTCGGCGACCGCGTGGCCGACGTCAAGGTTTCCGCCCGCCTTACCGACTCGCCCTCATGCCTGGCCCTTTCCGATTACGAGATGGCGCCGCACCTGGCCCGCCTGCTGCGTGAAGCCGGTCACGAGATGCCCGAGAACAAGCCCACGCTGGAGATCAACCCGCAGCACGCGCTGTTGAAGCGTGTCGAGGCGGAAGCGGACGAGGCGAAGGCCAAGGATCTGGCGACCCTGTTGCTGGAGCAGGCGGAGATTGCGGCCGGCGCGCAGTTGCCGGATCCGTCGGCGTTCGTGCAGCGGATGAATCGGGTGTTGCTGGGGTGAGGCGCGAGGTACTTTGTTGATATTAGAGAGCCCGCCATCCGGCGGGCTTTTCTTTGCTCCCTCTCCCCTGCGGGGGGCGGGCGGGTGCCCGCCACGCTCTTTCCTTTTCGTCATTCCGGCGAAGGCCGGAATCGCTTTTGCATTTCTGTGCACTGGCATTGGGGCGAAGAGCTTTCGTGCCGCTACGCGGCCTGTTGTCCCCAGTTCATCGCCGCACGCGAGCCCGGGTAGAACGGCGGGCCATCCTGGCCCGCACTCGGTACACTCGCCGCGCGGGCTAGGGCGATTTAATTGCCCCGTCCTGCTAGTTCAAAATCGCCTTCATAGCAGGCTTCAGGTTGCCGACGGATCGCAGAACTTGCGGATGATTTCCAGTTGCCCCTGGGTAAAGTTGCTGGTGGTGACGATGAACCAGGATTGAGCGGTGCTTACCTTCAGCGTCTTGACGTTGCCGGTGCTGCTGTAGATGGCCGAGCGAATGTCCTGTGCTCGAAAACTTCTCTTGCAAAACATACTAGTGTAGAAAATTTCTTCGCCCCGAAGCTCCACCCTGCAAAACAGTTTATTTGTGGCCGTCAACACGATAAGAGTACCAAACAGGCTGAAAAGCATGCATATGGCGAATGAACTCAGACTGGAGTGTTGCATGAACCCGGCAACGCCAAGGGCAATCATGCCGAGACCGACCACCCAGCCGAGAATCACTCCGATCCACACATTTTCGAGTGGCTTCAGAGTCATCGGCGACTGCAATGGTCTTGGCTCGTAAAGCTGACGTTGTCGCGCTTCTTCGACTCGACGTTCGTGCATTTTGCGGTTCAGATCCTGGTGGCGCTGTGTCGTCTTGAAGATGAGCAAGGACATGGATGCTAGGACGAGGATTCCCAGCGCCAGAAGGCACCAGTCGAGCGATCGATTCGCCAGAATCGGTATGGCCCCGACGATCGCATCACGTTTTTGCGTAAACAAGGTAAGCGCGCCGAGCGTCAGTGCAGCGAGTCCAATGGGCTGGCCCAAGAAAAAATACGGAGGAAGTTTCGCTTTCGGCACTTGCGGAGGTGTCATCGAAAATTTTCCAGGTAGTGGGTTGATGAATTACAAAAATGAGGGGAGATTTCTTTGTTAATGCTTGAAGCAATGGTCTAGGTGCCACACAAGATAGGCCGCATGAGACCGCAGGTCGGGGTTGAACGGTATGCGTAACCCCCGCTCCATCAACTTGTCTAGCTCATGGTGTACGCCATTGGGTGGGTTTAGACACATCTGGTTTCGAGTATTGCCGCACGAAGGAACATCAGCGCAGCGGCATCTCCTTCGTGGTCTTCTCCAGAATCTTCATCGACTCGGCGTTCCTCTTTTTCCACTCGCGCAATTCCGCGTCGTCCTGCGAATCGCTCGCATAGATCACTGCATGGGCGCGTGGTGTCGATGCTGTGGGGCGATGAGGGATCGACGGCGGCTCCGGTCCGAGTGTGGGCTGGAAAGCGGCAGTAGGCGCAGCGATCTGTCGTGCCTGCGAGGTGCTCGCTGTAGAAGGCGAGAGTCCCGCAATGAGGAGCAGGCTGGCGGCGATGCTTCCGCCAAACGCCAGCGGCGTATCCAGCGGATGTGTGGCGCGAGCCTTGCCGGATTGCAGCTTACGCACCGTGGCGATCAGTTCGCCGCCGTGGATCAGCTCGATGGGTTTGCCTTGGGCGAAGCGGTGGGCGTCGGGGGTGTAGTCGCCAAGCGCCACGATCTTCACGGCAGCGGCCTGGTGGTGCACGAGCAGGCCGTACATTTCGCGCACGACTTTGACGCCGACCTGTCGGTTCTGCCATTGCTTGCATTGCACCAGCGTGGTCTGGCCGTTCCTGCGCAGGATCAGGTCGATGCCGCCGTCGGCGCCGCCGAGGCCGGTTTCTTCGATGGCGTAGCCCTGGCGACGAAACGCTTCGCCGGCGAGCAGCTCGAATTCGCTCCAGCGCATGGTGCGCAGGCTTTCGATGCCGGTTTGCGAGTCGAGTAGCCGGCGACGCTGGTTACGTTTGACAAGTGAGACGAGCGCGCCGATCCAGCAGCCCGCGAGCAACATCCACGCGAGCGGCGCCAGCATGCCGTCGCGAGCATCCTTCGCAATGCCTGCGGAAAGAGGATCGGTGTGGGCGCCGAAGTACCAGCCGATGCCGAAGCGGACGGCGAGATAACCGATCAGCCCGAGCAGGACACCTGCCTGCCATGGCATCGAGGCGATCTGCTCGATGCCGCTTTGCTTGTGTTTCGCCATATCACTCCCCCTGAGTGCTCCCTGGCGAGGCCCACCGTACTGCAAACGTCCGCCGGGGAAAACCGGGCGCCATACCCGAATATCCGCTGACAACGGTTTGCTCCCTGGCTTGCAAGTCAGAAGCTCCGAAGCGAAAGGCTCGACGCTCTGCGCGCGACGGTAATAGTCCTGCGGCTGGAGGTGGTCGGCATGGCATGAAGGATTTTGAGCCTAGCAGCCGCGCTCACCCGTCGTTGCGTGCGCGAGCCGATCGGTACGGCAATCGTGTCCTGCGTGAGGCGTGCGTCGTAGCGGATGTCGGCGTCGCAACTCACCGTACGTTCCGCTTCCAGCAAGAAAGGCCAGTCGCATGCGGCGGGCCTTTCACTGTTTGCTGCCAGGTGCTACCCGGGAGCAGGCGGCCTTCTTCCTGGCCGGATTACCCTCCGTGCCCGGGCACGCGTGCAGGTGCGGGGCTGGGTGTGTTGCGGGTGGCGTTCTGGATGAGCGGAGTCGGTGCGGACCGGTAGTTCATGGGGTTCGAGGACCGGTCCATTCTCCGGTCGTCGTTGAATCGGATCCGTGCCCCGCGGTTGATGGAATCCCGGCTCGCCAGCGCCAGCCGGTGGCCATCGATATGGACCCAGTACCAGGAGCCCGACGGCACCGGCGAGCTTGATACGAAGGCAAACTGCGCGTCGTAGTCGCCCTCGGTGCGAGGCGTGGTGCGCAGGACCAGGTTGGCGACGAACTGGCTGGACACGGGGCGCCCGTGTTCGGTCGCCGGCTTGACGATCATTTCATTCAGGTTCTGCAACAGCAGCCGGCGCAGCCGCGGCGAAAGTTCGATCGCCGGCGAGGCGTCGGTGACCTTGCCGTGGGCGTTCACCTGCACCAGCACCGGCATGACCTTGGGCCGGAATTCGTTGAGCGAGCCCGAGGAAGCCAGGGCCGTGCTTGCCGCGAGCGACAGCATTCCGAAAAGCAGGGTGGTTTGGAACCGTTTCATGGTGACCTCCTCGGAGCATCACGGAGTCGCGTGGAGACTCCGGTGCATTGTGGCATCTCTCCGGTATGCCGGCTGTTATCGCGCGGTGCTGCCGCGTCCACCGGCAAGGTGCTCGTGGTTACCGCTGGCAAGCCGCCGCCAGGCCGGCGATGCGCCGGGCCTCGATGCCGATCTCGCGCAACTGTCCGGTGGGCGCGGCGATCAGGCCGCAGAAGAACAGCCCCGGTTCGGGCGTTGTCCGGCCGCTCGCCAGCGGCATGCCGTGGTCGTCGAGGACGCCATGCGCCTCGGGCAGCAACGGGCGCAGGTCGGGCCGGAAGCCGGTGGCGAGGATGACGGCAGCGAACGGTTCGGCTGGCGACTGCGCAAACACCACGCCATCGCGGGTGAAGCGCTCGATGCCGCCGCGCAGCTTGATCGTGCCGTCGCGGATCCGGGCCAGCGTGCCCACGTCGAGCAAGGGGATGTGGTGGTCTTCCTCGATCATGCGGCGCGGCCCCTTGCGGGCGATGGTCAAGCCGAGCTTCCCGGCCGGGCCGATGACGAGCCGGATCGCCGGCGCGTTGATGAAGTCGGCCACGCGTGCGGGCAGGCGCGCCTGCGCGATCGCCCAGGTCAGGATCGGAATGCCCCGCAGCTCGTGTGGCAGGATCTGCACCGGGCCGCGCACGGCCAGCGTCACGTCGACCCCGGCTTGCGCCAGGTCCAGCGCAATCTCGCCGCCCGAATTGCCGAAGCCCACCACCAGCACGCGCTTGCCCGCGCAGGCCGCCGGGTTGCGATAGTCCCTGCTGTGAACAAGCAGGCCTTGATAGGTATCCACCCCCGGTCAGCGCGGACGGTGCGGGAAATCGGCCCAGCCGGTTGCGATCGCCACCACCGGCGCGGTGAACTCGCCCCGCGCCGTTTCCACGCGCCAAGCGGAACCATCGCGACGGACCGTGCGCACCGCGCAGTGGAAGACCGGCTGCAGGTCGAACTGCGCCGCGTAGCTTTCCAGGTAGTCGACGACTTGGGCGCACGATGGATACCTGGGCCAGCTGCGCGGCATCGCCATGCCGGGCAGGCCGGAGTGGCCACGGTCCGTGTGCAGGTGCAGCCGGTCGTAGTGGCGCCGCCATATGGAAGCGACCGCACCGGCCTTTTCCAGGATCACCACGTCGAGGCCGCGCTGGCGCATGCATGCCGCGCAGGCAAGGCCGGCAGGGCCCGCGCCGACGATGATCGCGTCCGCACTTTGCATGAGGTTCCCATTCGTCCCGGCATCCGGGTCCGGCCAAGGTAGCCCAGAGTGCGCTTCTTCCGCGCGCGGTTCGACGGCCCTTCCGGGCCGGTCGCGTAAGCCAACCGAAAGCTGGGCTGCGTAGCGTTCGGGCCGGAAGGCAGGCGCTGCCTGTCATGCGGGAGCCGCGAGATGCCTGCATTGCGATCCTGGCTATGCGCCGCCGCCATCCTGGTTTCGGGCGCTGCCCATGCGGGAGGCGGCCCGCTCGGCATCGACCACCGCGTCCACTACGACAACAGCGGCATCTGGAAACGCTCCAACCAGAATGCCCTGATGTACGGCATGATCGGTGCGATCGCCGGCGGCGCCCTGGTCTTTGGCGACAACGACCAGCTGGGCGACACGTTCTGGCGCTCGGTGGATGCCATGGTGATCACCGGCGTCGGCGCCGAGGCGATGAAATACACGTTCCAGCGCGAGCGGCCTTCACAGACCGACAATCCCGATCGCTTCTTCAGCGGCAGCCACGCGCAGAGCTTCCCCAGCGGGGAAGTGGCGGCGATATCGGCGGCGGTCACGCCGTTCATCGTCACCTACGGGCGCGACCATCCGGCCGTGTACGCGCTGGCCCTGCTGCCGGCGTACGACGCGGTGGCGCGGGTGAAGACCCGGGGCCATTGGCAGAGCGACGTGCTGGTCGGCGCCGCGCTCGGCACCGGGATCGGCCTGTGGGCGGCGCACCGGGATTCGCCGCTGATCATCAGCTGGCTGCCCGGCGGCTTCAAGGTGGGCTTCATCCATCGGTTCAAGTAGGGGCGGTACGCCGCCGCTTCAGCACTGCGTGCGGCCACCGGCCAACTGCTTGCACGGGTGGAAGATCGGCTTGTCCGATACCGGTGGCGGCTGGTGGTCATGGTCGCCGTCGTGGTCTCGGTCGCGATGGCGGCGCGGGTACGGCGGGGCGCCCCAGTAGGCGGGCGGGGCGTTGTAGACCGGCTGGCTCAGCTGGTTCTGGTAATCCGCGTTCTGCTGGCGCAGCGCCGTGTTCTCGGCCTGCAACCGGTCGCGCTCGGCCGCCTGGTCGGCCAGCGCCTGCTGCTGCTCCTCGTCGGCACGCTGCTGCGCCGCGTAAGCCTCGTCGGCGTCGCGCTGGGCCTTTTCGTCCAGCGCCTGCCGGCGGGCGTCGATGCGCTGCTGGTAGAGCGTTTCCAGGTGGCGTGAATCCGCATAGCGTTTCGCCAGCTCGTCCTGACCCAGGCGCAGGTAGCGGTCGATGACTTCGGTGTCGTCGGCCTGGTGCAGCAGCTCACCGTTGCCGCCCGGGCAAGGGTGGTCGGTATAGGCGACTTGCCCGCCCTGCGTGCACTTGTAGATGTTCTGGCCGGCGGCGATCGGTGCCGTGGCCAGCAGCATGGCGGCAGCCGAGAAGCGGATTCCCATCGTCAGGCTTTTCATGGTGGCCACATTCTGCCTCCGGCCGGTGTTGCCTGCACCATGGGTCCGGAACGGAAAGCCGCCAGGTGTGCGGCCTGGCGGTTTGGCCCGCGGAATCCAGCGGTATGCCTGCCGGTGCGCCGGAAGGTCGATCGCGCTGTTCCTGGCCCCGGAATCGCCGCCAAGCCCTGAAAAATGAGACTTGCATCACATTTCAAGTGCTATTGTGCCGCGTCACGGGTGCCTGCCGGAGTGTCCTGACCGGCCGGCGTCCGGGGTCAGGTCGAGTGGATGGGGACTTCCCGGCAAGGGAATGCGTCACCTCGTGCGGGAGCAACGCGTCATGACGCAAGCTTCCGCGGTGCCGGCATTCCGGTACCGCGCTTTCATCAGCTACAGCCACCGGGACAAGACCTGGGCGGGCTGGCTGCATCGGGCGCTGGAAACCTACGCGGTGCCGAAGCGCCTGGTCGGCCAGGCGACGGCGTTCGGCGAGATCCCCGCCCGCCTCGCGCCGATCTTCCGTGATCGCGACGAGCTGGCCAGCGCCACCGATCTGGGCCGCAAGGTCAACGAGGCATTGGCGCAATCGGCCAACCTGTTGGTGATCTGCTCGCCGCACTCGGCGACTTCGCACTGGGTCAACGAGGAAGTGCTGGCGTTCAAGCGGCTCGGCCGCAGCGAGCGCATCTTCTGCCTGATCGTCGATGGCGAACCCGGCGCCAGCGAGCTGCCCGGCCGCGCCGCCGAGGAATGTTTCGCGCCGGCGCTGCGTCATCCACTCGGCGCGGACGGTGAGTTGAGCCACCAGAGCACCGAGCCGATCGCCGCCGACGCGCGCGCAGGCAAGGACGGCAAGGCCAATGCCAAGCTGAAGCTGATCGCCGGCATGCTGGACCTCGGCTTCGATGCGCTGAAGCGGCGCGAATTGCAGCGACGCGCCCGGCGCATGGCGGCGCTGGCCACGCTGGCGTTGATCGTGATGGCGGCGACCACCGCTCTGGCGATCACCGCGCTGATCGCCCGCCACGCCGCCGTGGTCGCCAGCCAGGCGGCCGAGCGCCGGCAGAAGCAGGCCGAGGATCTGGTCGGCTTCATGCTCGGTGACCTCAACGACAAGCTTCGGCAGGTGTCGCGCCTGGACATCCTGGAAGCCGTCGACGACCACGCGATGAGCTACTTCCAGGCGTTGCCGACCGCCGACGTCACCGACGCCGCGCTGGCGCAGCGCGCCAAGGCACTGGAGAAGATCGGCAGCGTGCGCCAGGACCAAGGTCATCTTTCGGCGGCGATGGAGTCATATCAGGCGGCCTCGAAGCTTGCTGCCGCGCTGGCCGAGAAGGCTCCCGCCGACACCACGCGACAGCTCGCTTATGCGCAGGTCCTGGCCTTCGTCGGCATGACTCACTGGTATCAAGGGCAGCTCGATGCCGCGCAACGGAGTTTTGAATCAGCTCAAACCGTGCTGCAGCGGGCCGTGCCGAGTACGGCGGATGAACTGCCGTTGCAGTACCAGCAGGAGATGATCGAAAACAATATCGGTCATGTGCTCGAAGCACGCGGCCGGGTGGACGAGGCGGCCGGCCATTACCGCAACGCACTGGCGTTGTCCCGCAAGCTGGCGGCCGCCAGTCCCGGCAAGACCGAGTGGGCGCTGGAATTGGGCGGCGCGCACAACAATCTTGGCAAGCTGGCCTTGATGCGCGGCGACCTTGCGACGGCCATCACCGAATATGCTGCCGATGACGCAATCGAGACCGCACTTTCCGCACGCGATCCGCAGAATAACGACCAGCGCGAGAACATGCTTACCGTTCGCGCCATTCTGGGGCGCACGCTGGCCCTGAGCGGCGACGTCGATACGGGCATGCACGACCTGCAACAGGCGGTCGACATCGCCACACAATTGACGAAGGTCGATCCGGGCAACACCAGCTTCAAGGATCGTCTCGCCCTATATGCCTCGCAAACGAGCCGACTGCATCGCCTGAGCGGTGATCTGCCCGCGGCGCGGACGCTGAATGCGCAGTCGTTGTCCATTTTCCTTGCCTTGGCGAAACAGGATCCGGCGAACGTCGGTATGCAGCGCGAGTTCGCCGAGGCACAGCTTGAACACGCTGCGCAGTTGCAAGCGTCCGGCCAAGCCGATGCAGCGCGCAGGCAGGCGCAGGCGGCGCTGGCTATCCTCGCCCCATTGCTCGCCAGGCAGCCTGACGACCGCGCCACCCTGCTGGCGACGGCAGGAGCGCAGCTTTTGCTCGCGGCGGTATCCGATCAGGCGCGGGTCGCTCGACAACTGCGCAACGATGCTTTGAACGCGATGCGGGCGGTGAAAAGCGGCGGCGACGATCCGCGTCTGCTGGCGCTGCAGGTCGAGGCGCTGCTGGCGCAGGGCAGGAAAGCCGAGGCGCAGGCCGTGATCCGGCAACTGTGGAGCAGCGGCTACCGCGATGCGGTGCTGCTGGCCGTGCTGCGGCGCGAGCGGATCGACTACCCGGTCAATGCGGCCTTCCAGCAGAAACTGCTGGCGGCAACCGACACCAGCGCCCACCAGTAAGGCCGGGCGCAACGAACAGGGGACAGGCAACACCGGCAAGTGCGGTATCGGATCAAACCCTCATCACCAAGGAATCCATCATGCCGAACAATCTCCATGTCACGCTCGACACGAGCACGACCCCGCCAAGTCTCGATATCGATCAGAGTAACGGTGCGAACCACGTCAGCCGTAGCCCCAACGCGCAAACCATCACCTGGCAGCTGACCGGCAACGCGGCCTCGGGATCGTTCAATACGCAAAGCGATCCGGAACCCGGTTTCGCCTGGGTCGGCACGCCGCCACCCGCGGGTATCTTCGGGCCCCCAACGCTGAGTCCGAACGGCAACGAAATAACCATGAGCGACCTCAACAACAGCGCCAGCACGGCGGGAGAGTGGATCTATCAGCTGAGCGCCACGATTGGCAATGTGGTCTATCAGTCGAAGAAGACTTCCATCACGGGGCAGACTACGAATCCGTCGATCAAGAATACCTAGCGCCTGCATCCATCGGTTCCAACACTCTGGAGACCATCATGTCCAAGACCACCAGCAAGGAAAATCAGAACACCCCGGCAGTGCCTCCGCCCGCCGACAACGAGAAGGACGGTGCAGCCAACGAACCCGCTCCGGAATCCGGGCTGACAGGAACGCCAACGCCGGACCAAGCCACCAACCCGATGATAAAAAACACGTAGGCGCGTTGGCGCCGATACCACGCCATGCGTCCAGCAGCTCATGCAGCTTCGCGAGAAGGCAGCCGCATGGATTCCTGCGAAGCATGGGCCGGCGAAGCTGCGTGTGACCTGTCCATCGTGACCATTCATCGCCAGGAAGCCACATGACTCCACTGGTCATCGGCGTCACCAGCCATCGCAACATCCCCGCCGACGAAATCGAGCCGATCCGGCAATGCGTGCGGGATTTCCTGGCGCAGCTCCGGCACGATTTTCCCGGGCTGCCGCTGGTGGTGGTGTCCGCGCTGGCCGAGGGCGGCGACCAGTTGGTGGCGCAGGAGGCGCTCGCCGCCGGAGCGCGGCTGGTCGCGCCGCTGCCGCTGCCGCCGGACCTGTACGTCGAGGATTTCTCCAGTGCGGCCGTGCGTGCCGACTTTCACCGCTTGTGCAGCCAGGCCGAGGTCGTGCTGCTGCCGCAGCTGATGGAGCAGCCGCGGCAGGCGATCGGTTCGCCGGGCGTGCCGCGCGATCGCCAGTACGCCAAGGCGGGCGTGTATATCGCCAGCCACTGCCACATTCTGCTGGCGATCTGGGACGGCAAGGTATCGGGCCGGCTCGGCGGCACCGCGCAGATCGTCAACTACCACCTGAACGGCACCATGCCCGGACTGATCGACCGGCGGCAGGATACGCGCCACGTGCTCGGCGGTGGCGACGAGAGCCTGCTCTATCACATCGTCTGTTCGCGCGACGGGGCCGATGGCACACCGGCCACCGGGCTGGCGCCCCTGCAGACGCTGTGGCGCACGGGCGATACGGTTGCAGCCGCCGGCAGCCTGCCGGCGGACTTCCGGCTGATGTTCGCGCGCATGGTCGAGTTCAACGGCGAGTGCGACACGTATGCCGGCGAGATCGCGGCATCGGTGCGGCAGGCCGACGCGGCGGGTGACGCGGCAGACATCGACAGCCTGTTCCACGCCGCCGACTGGCTGGCGCTGCATTTCCAGCGGCGCGTGCTGCTGGCGATGCGTCTGACCTACACGCTGGCGGCGCTGATGGGCATCGCTTTCACCTTCTACGCCCATCTGCCCGCGCAGGATTTCCTGATCTATCTGTTCCTGCTGCTGTTCGCCAGCGGCGGCGCGGTGGCGATGCTGGCCCGGCGCCGCGGCTGGCATCGCAAGTACCTGGACTACCGCGCGCTGGCGGAGGGTTTGCGGATCCAGTCGTACTGGCAGCGGGCGAACATCTCGGCGAACGCCGACCACGAGTTCGCCCACGACAACTTCCTGCAGAGGCAGAACATCGAGCTGGGCTGGATCCGCAACGTCATGCGTGCCGCCGGCCTGCAGGCAGCGACCCGGCCGGCGGAACCGTCGCCTGCAGCACTGGCGGGCGTCATTGCGGAGTGGGTCGGCGAGTCCGGCAAGTCCGGGCAGCTTCATTACTACGAGCGCAAGACCGCCGAGCGCACCGGACTGCACCATGTCACCGAGGCAATCGGCTCGCTCAGCCTGTGGGGCGGCGTCGCGATCAGCGTGTTCTTGGCCGTATTCGTGCGCCAGCTGTCGCAGGACGCCAAGACCACCCTGGTGATGATCATGGCGGTGCTGTCGATCATGGCGGCCGTGCGCGAGGCGTATGCCTACCGCAAGGCCGACAAGGAGCTGATCCGGCAGTACCGTTTCATGCAGCGCATCTTCACCGGCGCGCGCGCCGCGCTGGATCGCACGGACGATCTGGTGCTGCAGCGGCAGATCCTGCTGTCACTCGGCGATGCCGCGCTCACCGAACAGGCCGAATGGACCCTGATGCAGCGCGAGCGGCAGGTCGAGCACAGCAAGCTCTGACCGTTGCGGACGGTTTGCGGGAGCCATGCCGCTTCAATGCGACGCGCCCAGGGGGTGTGGCGCCGGCGCCCTGGCCACGCGCCGCCATGCGCGCAGGCCGAGCACCGCCAGCAGCACGAAGCCGGCGTACAGCACCGAGGTGATCAGCAGGTGCTTGTAGACGTACTCGCCCACGTAGATCACGTCTACCGCGATCCACAGCCACCACGAAGCGACGTGCCGCTTCGCCTGCCACCACTGCGCGACCAGACTGAAGGCGGTCAGCGCCGCGTCCAGCCAGGGCAGCGCGGCGTCGGTGCGGTAGTGCATGAACGCGCCCAGCGCCAGCGCGCCGAGACCGCCGATCGCCAGGTGCGCGACGGCCTGCCGCCGCGGCAGGGCGGCCACTTCCACACGACCGTCCCCGCCCATGTGCTGCAGCCAGCGCCACCAGCCGTAGCCGATCAGCAGCGCGAAGGCCAGCTGCAGCAGCGCATCGGAGTACAGCTTGGCGTGGACGAACACCCACGCGTAGACCAGCACCGAGACCAGTCCCACCGGCCAGCACCACGGACGGCGGCGGGTGGTGAGCCAGACGGCCCAGGCGCTGACCAGCGCGGCGGCGAGTTCGATCCGTACCATGCGCCGGCGCTCAGAATGCCACGGTCAGCGAGAGCCGGGCCAGCCGCGGCGCACCCGGGAACAGGTAGCGGTCGCCGCCGGTGCTGCCGGTGTCGCGCCAGTAGAAGCGGTCGAACACGTTGTCGACGTTCAGCCGCCAGGTCAGCGCGTGGTCGCGCCACCGGCTCTCGTAGCGCAGTCCGGCGTCGAACACGTGGTAGGCCGGCACCTTGACCGTGCCCTCGGGCGTGGCGGGATTGCTGCCGGCGTAGCGCCAGCCGCCGAGCAGGCTCAGCTGCGGGGCGAACGGCAGGCGGTAATCCAGATAGACGGCCGAACGCAGGCGCGGCACGTTGATGACCTGGTGGCCTTCGTAGGCGGGCGTGCCGGTGTCCTGCGTGCGGGCACGGATCAGGTTGATGCTGGCAGTAAGGCGCAGGTCATCGCTGATGCGGCCGGCGGCGCCGAGCTCCAGCCCACTGTGCACCTCGCTGCCGCGCTGCACGAAGGTGAAGCCTTCAGGGGTGCTGTCCGGTTGCGCGAACTGGTAGGCCTGACGGATGCGGTACAGCGCGGCATTGAGGCTGAGCGCGTCGCTCCAGTCGTACTTCACGCCGGCCTCGAGCTGGCGCGACAGCATCGGCGCCAGCGTGGTGCCGCCGTTGGAGGTCCAGTACGGCGCCTGCGCGCCCAGCGACAGGCCCTTGCTGTAGCTGAGGTAGGTGGTCAGCGGCGCGATCGGCTGCCACATCAGCGCCGTCTGCGGCAGGAACTTGCTCAACCGGGTATCGCGTTGGAGCAGCCCGCTGCCGTCATAGTCGCGTTCGTGCAGGCGCACGAAGCGGCCGCCGCCGAGCAGCTGCCAGTGCTCGCCCAGGTGCAGGCGGTCCAGCGCGAACAGCGAATGCTGCCAACTGGTCAGCGTGCGCGCGGACGGCCCCGGCTGGCTCGGCGAGGGGGCGAAATAGGGCGGGTTGGCCTCGTCGATGTTGGCCGTGCCCACGTAGTCGTAGACATACGGCCGCTGATCGAGGGTGCGGCGGAACGCGCTGGCGCCAAGGCTGATCTCGTGGCCGATGGCGCCGGTGTCGACGCTGCCCTTGAGCACGGCGCGCACCTCGTCGTTGACGCGGGTGTCGCCGGGGCTGCGGAAATCGTAGACGTCGTAGTCGCCGTTCGGCGCGAAGAAATAGCCCGGCGTGGCGCCGCTGGCGCAGGCCGGCGCATAGAAGCAGCCGTAGGCGAAGGCGACGTTGTCGTTGATCCGGCTGCGGCTGTGGCCGGCCGAGAGCTGCACGCTCCAGGCGTCGCCGAAGCGGTGGTCGAGGCGCGCGGTGGTGTTGCTGGCCGCGATGCCCACCGGCTGCTGCCACGGCTCGAAGCCGAGCATGCGGGTGCGGCTGGGGTGGGGCGGCAGGGCCGTGCCGCCCAGCAGCTGGTAGCCGGAGACCGAGCGCTGGCCGCTGGTCTGGTAGTCGGTGTCAAGCTGCAGTGTGGTGTCCGCGCTGATCTTCCAGTCCGCCGCCAGCGAGAGGAAGTTGCGCCGGCCGTCGGCGTGCTCGACCCAGGAATGCATGTCCTCGTGCGCGGCGTTCACCCGCACGCCGAAGGCGGGCGACAGCCAGCCGCCGACGTCCACCGCGACGTAGCGCGAGCCGTGCGAGTCGGTGCCGACGGTGGCGCTGCGCACGTCGGCGGGGCGCTTGCTGACGTAGTTGACCAGGCCGCCCGGCGCGACCACGCCGGCCTCGAGTCCGCCCAGGCCCTTGAGGATCTCCACCCGCTGCTTGTCCTCCAGCGGCGTCAGCTGCTCGCCGCTGATGGTCATGTCGTTCAGCCGGTAGCCGGTGGCCAGGTCCAGCGTGAAGCCGCGGATGGCGATGTCCTGGTAGTAGCCGACCGGCGCGTAGTTGTCGCCGAGCGCCGCGTCGGAACGGGCCAGCTCGCTCAGCGTGCGCGGCTGGCGGTCGTCGATCTGGTCGCGGGTGATCACGCTGATCGAAGCCGGCGTGTCGTGCAGCGGCGCGCTGCCGAAGCTGCCGAAGGTGTCGATCTGCGAGCTGTCGGCGCGGTAGCCCTTGGCGCGGTCGGCTTCCACGCGGACGGGCGCCAGCTGCGTCGCTTGCGGCTTGTCGGCGCTGTCGTTGGCGTGGGCGGGCGCGACCGCCGCGAGCAGGGCGAGCAGCAGGGGAGTGCGGGAAAGTGGCATGGTCATCGTCGTCGTCGGTGGGTACGGACGAAGCGACGGCGACCCGGCTGTCGCGAGGACATGCCGGATCTGCAAGCTCCCTACGCCGGTACTAACCGGGTCAGGTTCCAAGGGACTCTCTCAGCCCGGCTACGCCGGGCACCCCCGCTTCAAGAAGCGCCTATTGAACCACGATTCGCCGCAGCATGCTCAGCCGGCGGCGCGGATGGCCTGCAGCAGGGCTTGCCCGGCCGACGTGTGGAACCACGCCGCGTGGCCGCGCAGGAAGGTGTCGTAGGCCACGTCGGCGTTCGCGCGCGAGTGCGTGATGGCGTGGAAGTACTCCACCTCGGACAAGGCGAAATCCACATGCACCAGCGGCAGCAGGTCGGCCAGCAGGTGCAGTTCGGCCGCGCCCAGCGGGCGTTGCCGGCGATAGCCCTCGATCAGCGCACGGGCGATGTCGGGATGGGCGGCATCAAGGCCGCTGTCGAGCGCGAGCCAGGCGATCGCGTTGCGCTCGATCGCGGTGGCGAGGTCGAACAGCGCGACGTTGGCGGCGGCGAGGCCGAAATCGAGCACGGCGCTGATCCGCGCGTCGCTGCCGCCGTCACTCCAGCACAGGTTGGAGACGTGCCAGTCGCCGTGCGTCCACAGTGGCGCCTGCTGCGCCAGTCGTGGCTGGGCGGCGGCGTGCCACGGAGCGAGCAGTTCGGCGAAGTCGCGCGGCCAGTCGCGATCGCGCAGGTAGTCGGCCAGGCCCGCGCGCTGCGGCAGCTGCGCGCGCAGCGCGGCGACGGGATCGGGCGCGGCGATCAGCTCGCTGCGCGCGACCAGGATGTGGGTGTCGCGCTGGGGCGCGCGGTAGTCCGCGGCGGCGTCGTGCAACGTGGCCAGCATGCGGCCGGCGGTGTGGGCATGGTCGAGATCCGGCAGCGGTTCCCACGAGATCGCTTCGCGGTACAGGTCGATGCCGGCGGCCTGTTCGTGCACCTCGTAAACCCAGTCGCCGGATGCCACCGCGGTTTGTCCGTGCGCATCGCGCAACACCGCCGGGAGCGGCATGCCACGGTCGCGCAGGTGTGCGATGAAGCGATGCTCCTCGGCGAGCGTGGCGGCCGAGCGCACGCGGCGGTGATGGCGCTTGACGAAGACGGTGGCGTGCGCCGTCTCGACCAGGCACGCCGCGGACAGCGGGCGTGGGCTGTGCCAGGCGATACCGGTCGGCGCGCCGAGTGGCGGGTAGCTGCGCAGCAGTGCCTCGACCTCGACGATGGCCAGTGGCGGCCAGTCCGGCGGCGTGTTGTCGCCGGCCAGCCCGTGGGCAAGGTGGAGCGGGTCGTTCATGGAATGGCGGGGCGTCCGCAGGCAGGGCAGGCCGTGGATTATCCCCGAAAGGAGCAGGCCTCGCGTCCAGCCGCCGCCGGCATGCGAGATGCCGTCCCTATAATGGCCGACTTTCCCCGCGGTGCCCCGTTCCATGAGCGCGATGTTGCTGCTGTTCGTCTGCCTGATCCTCGGTGCCCTGGTGGCGCGTTATGCGAAATCACCGGCGGGGATCGTGCCGGGCATCAACTGGTGGGTGCTCAACGTGGCGCTGCCGGCGCTGGTGCTGGAACTGATCCCGAAGCTGAAGTTCGATCCGCAGCTGTGGTTTCCGGTGGCGGCGATGTGGCTCACCTTCGGCGGCGCGTGGCTGCTGTTCGGCCTGCTCGGGCCGCGGCTGGGCTGGTCGCGGCAGCGCACGGGGGCGTTGATCCTGGTCTGCGGGCTGGGCAATACGGCGTACATGGGCTATCCGATGATCGAGGCCCTGCACGGCAAGGCGGGCCTGGCGCTGGCGGTGGTGGCCGATCAGATCGGGGCGTTTCCGGTGCTGGCCTCGGCCGGCATCGTGGTGGCTTCGGTCTATTCGGGGCGCACGCTGCAGCTACGCCTGATCGTCCGGCGCATCGTCACGTTTCCGGCGTTCATCGCGCTAGTGGTGGGCATCGTCGCCGGCTTGTGCGGTGGCTGGCCCGCGCTGCTGGATGGCGTGTTCGCGCCGATCGGCGCCACGCTGACGCCGCTGGCGCTGTTCTCGGTCGGCCTGCAGTTCAAGTTCCATCCGGGCCAGCGGCAACTCGGCGCAGCGGGCTGGGGGCTGGGCTGGAAGCTGCTGCTGGCGCCGCTGCTGTGCTGGGCGCTGGGCACCGCCACCGGTGTCGACGGGCTGGTGCTGACCGTCGGCGTGCTGCAGGCGGCGATGGCGCCGATGGTATCGGCGACGATCCTGGCCGACGAGTACGGCCTGGAGCCGGCGCTGGCCAATACCGTGCTGGGTGCCGGCATCGTGCTGTCGTTGCTTACCGTCCCGCTGGGCAACTGGCTGCTGGGCGGCTAGGAACCCTTGCACCGGGCACCCGCTGCACCGAGACTAGCGCAGTCTCATGGGCGGGGGGAGCTCGTGTCATGGCAGGTTTCGAACTGATCAAGCGCATGTTCGGCGATCACGGCGAGCGCCGCGCGGCGCCGCGCAGCGGCGAGCCGAAGGAAGCCTGCATCCTGGTGGTGGACGACTCGCCGACCATCCGCGCGGTACTCGGCAAGATGCTGGCGCAGAACCGTCACGTGGTGCTGAAGGCGGCCGATGGCGAAAGCGCGCTGGAGATCGCGCGCACCGAACGCCCCGACCTGGTCTTCCTCGACATCGTGATGCCCGGCATGAGCGGCTTCGCGGTCCTGCGCGCCTTGCGCCACGACCTGCTGACCCGCGACATTCCGATCGTGATGATCAGCGGCAACCTGCAGGCGACCGAGCAGTTCTACGTGCAGCGTTTCGGCGCCGACGATTTCATGAAGAAGCCGTTCGGCCGCAGCGAAGTATTCGCGCGCATCGACAACCTCACGCGCAGCGGGCGCCTGGTGGTGCGCCAGCGGGCGGAGACGGAAAGGATCCCGGCCGAGCCCGAACCCAGCGCGGCCGAGCACGCCGCCATTCCGGACATCGCGATGCCGGACCCGCACGACATGGTGATGCCACCTGCCGGGCAGGACTGAACGGCGCGCGATCGCGCGATAATCCGCGCGATGAGCCAAGTTTCCGCCCCTCCGACGAATGGCGTGCGCGTCGACGTGTGGCTGTGGGCCGCGCGCTTCTTCAAGACCCGCAGTCTCGCCAGGCAGGCGATCGACGGCGGCCGCATCGACGTCAACGGCGCCGGCTGCAAGCCGGCGAAGACCCTGCACGCCGGCGACCGGCTGAGGATCAGCCGCGGCGAGGAGCGGCTGGAGGTCGGCGTGCTGGCGCTGTCCGAGCGGCGTGGCCCGGCCAGCGTGGCGCAGGCGCTGTACGCTGAGACCGAAGCCAGTCGCGTCGCACGGGAGGCGGTGCGCGAGCAGCACCGCCTGGTCGGTGCAAGCGGTCCGCCGAAGCGCCCGGACAAGCAGGCGCGGCGCGAATTGCGACGGCTCAGAGACAGGCGCTGAGCAGTGCATCGCAGAATGTCGGCCGGATCTGCGGGAATATCCATGCCAATCCAAAGGGTTGGCGCCGCCGACCGACAAGCCCGGGGGCTCGCATGGACGGACATGCACTGATGAATGGCTTCGGTTTCTTCAAGCGCCTGCTGGGTAGCCAGGCGGCTGCCGAACATTGCGTGGAGCCGCAGGCCGCGCTGGGCGCGCGCATGCTGGTGGTGGACGACTCGCCCACGATCTGCGCCGTGCTCGGCAAGATGCTGCGTCAGGACGGCTACGCCGTGCTCAAGGCCACCGACGGCAAGGAGGCGATCGAGCTGGCCCGCAGCGAACGGCCGGCGCTGATCTTCCTGGACATCGTGATGCCGGGGATGAACGGGTTCGCGGTGCTGCGCGCGCTGCGCCACGACCCGCTGACCCGCGACATCCCGATCGTGATGATCAGCGGCAACCCGCAGGCGACCGAGCAGTTCTACGTGCAACGCTTCGGCGCCGACGACTTCATGCAGAAGCCCTTCGACCGCGACGAGGTCTACCTGCGTATCGGCCAGCTAGTAGGCTCCGGACGTCTGGACGGCCGGCTGCCTTCGGCGCCGGTACCCGTCGAGGCGCTGCCGGCGCTGGCCGCGGAACTGTCGGCCGACGAGCTGGCCGACATTCCCGACATCGCAATGCCCGATGCCGAGGTCGCGCCACCCCTGGCCGGCGTGGCCCCGCTGCAGGTGGTTCACGGCATCGGCTGAGCGCCTGCCTCAGAGCGTCATGCCCAGCGCCCTGGCCACGCCCGCCGCGTAGGCCGGATCGGCCTTGGCGAAATGGCCGAGTTGGCGACGGATGATGTTCTCCGGCACGCCCTGCATCGCCGCAGCGATGTTGTCGAACAGCTGCTGTTGCTGCTGCTCGCTCATCAGGCGGAACAGATCGCCGGGTTGCCGGTAGTCGTCGTTGCCGGCGCGGTGGTCGTAGCGATCGGCGTCGCCGGAGATCCGCAGCGGCGGCTCCTTCACCGACGGATCCTCGACCGGGCCGCCGAACGAGTTCGGCTCGTAGTTCACGCTGCCGCCGCCGTTGTCGCCATGGCGCATCGACCCGTCGCGGGCGTAGTTGTGCACCGGGCAGCGCGGCTGGTTCACCGGCAGCTGGTCGTGGTTCGCGCCGAGCCGGTAGCGCGCCGCGTCGGCGTAGGAGAACAGGCGGAACTGCAGCACCTTGTCCGGCGAGAAGCCGATGCCGGGCACCACGTTGGCCGGCGAGAAGCTGGACTGCTCGACCTGGGCGAAGTAGTTGTCCGGGTTGCGGTTCAGTTCCATCACGCCGACCTCGATCAGCGGATAGTCCTTGTGCGGCCACACCTTGGTCAGGTCGAACGGGTTGTACCAGGTATTCTCCGCATCGGCCTCGGGCATGATCTGCACGTACAGCGTCCACTGCGGGAAATCCTTGCGCTCGATCGCCTGGTACAGGTCGCGCTGGTGCGATTCGCGGTCGTTGCCGATCAGCGTCGCCGCTTCGGCATGGGTGAGGTTCTTGATGCCTTGCCGGGTCTTGAAATGGAATTTCACCCAGTAGCGCTCGCCGGCCTCGTTCCAGAAACTGTAAGTGTGGCTGCCGAAGCCGTGCATATGGCGCAGCGTGGCCGGGATGCCGCGGTCGCTCATCAGCGTGGTGACCTGGTGCAGCGACTCGGGCGACAGCGACCAGTAGTCCCACATCGCGGTGGGGCTGCGCAGGTTGGTGCGCGGGTCGCGCTTCTGCGTGTGGATGAAGTCGGGGAACTTGTACGGGTCGCGGATGAAGAACACCGGCGTGTTGTTGCCGACCAGGTCCCAGTTGCCTTCGTCCGTGTAGAACTTCAGCGCGAAGCCGCGCACGTCGCGCTCGGCGTCGGCCGCGCCGCGCTCGCCGGCCACGGTGGAGAAGCGCGCCAGCATCGGCGTTTGCGCACCTGGTTTGAATACCTTGGCGCGGGTGTACTTCGTGATGTCGTGGGTGATCGTCAGCGTGCCGAACGCGGCCGAGGCCTTGGCATGGACCACGCGCTCGGGGATGCGCTCGCGGTTGAAGTGCGCGTGTTTCTCGAACAGCGCCACGTCCTGCACCAGCAGCGGGCCGCGCGGGCCGGCGGTGAGGCTGTTCTGGTTGTCGGCCAGCGGTGCACCGGCGTCGGTGGTCAGCGTCTTGCGGTCCTGGCTCATGGTGGGCTCCTGGAGGGACTTGGGTGTTCGGCCAAACTACGCAGGCATGACGATCAATGGAATTCGAATGTTCCGATGTGGACGATAGTCCATGGCTATGGATGGATGGCTGCTGCCTCACTTGGCAGGCCAGCATCGCCGAGGAGGCGTGAGCGCAAGGTGGTGGCCGGCGGCGTTGCACGCCGGCGGAGTCAGCCCGATCGTTTCAGGCGGTACAGCAGTTCCAGCGCTTCGCGCGGGCTCAGCGCATCCGGGTCGATCGCTTCCAGCATCCGCTCGGCGGCGGAAGGCTGCGCGGGGGCGAACAGGCCCAGTTGCGGCGAGGACTCGGCGGCCGGCGCGGGCGTGCTGGCGTGCAGGTGCATGCCGCGCTCGAGTTCGGCCAGGGTGCGTTTGGCGTCGGCGATCACCGATTTCGGCAGGCCGGCCAGCGCGGCCACCTGCAGGCCGAAGCTGCGGTTCGCCGGGCCTTCCTTCACCGCGTGCATGAACACAAGCTGCTCGCCCTGCTTCTTGTCGTGATATTCCACGGCGTCCAGATGCACGTTGGCGATCGCCGCGAACTCGTTGGCCAGTTCGGTGAGCTCGAAGTAGTGGGTGGCAAACAGCGTGTAGGCACGGCTGTGGCGCGCCAGATGCACGGCGGCGGCGCGGGCCAGCGACAGGCCGTCGTAGGTGCTGGTGCCGCGGCCGACCTCGTCCATCAGCACCAGGCTGTCGGCGGTGGCGTTGTGCAGGATGTTGGCCGTCTCGCTCATTTCCACCATGAAGGTGGACTGGCCGCGCGAGAGGTCGTCGCCGGCGCCGATGCGGGTGAAGATGCGGTCGATCGGGCCGATCACGGCGCGCGACGCCGGTACGTAGCTGCCGATGTGCGCGAGCAGCACGATCAGCGCGTTCTGGCGCATGTAGGTGGACTTGCCACCCATGTTCGGGCCGGTGATCACCAGCATGCGGCGGGTGTCGTCGAGCTTCAGGTCGTTCGGCTCGAACGGCTCGTCACGGACTTTCTCGACCACTGGATGGCGGCCGCGCTCGATCGCGATGCCGGGCTCGTCGGTGAGTTGCGGGGCGTTCCAGTCGAGCGCCTCGGCGCGCTCGGCCAGGGTGGCCAGCACGTCCAGCTCGGCCATCGCGGCAGCAGCGGTTCTGAGCGGTTCGAGTTTCTCGGTCAGCGTGTCCAGCAGCGCCTCATACAGCGCGCGCTCGCGCATCAGCGAGCGCTCCTTCGCCGACAGCACCTTGTCCTCGAACGCCTTCAGTTCCTCGGTGATGTAGCGCTCGGCGTTCTTCGTGGTCTGCCGGCGCGTGTAATGCGTGGGCGCCTTGTCCGACTGCGCGCGGGTGATCTCGATGTAGTAGCCGTGCACGCGGTTGTAGCCGACCTTCAGCGTGGTGATGCCGCTGGCGGCTTTCTCGCGTTCCTCCAGCTCGACCAGGAACTGGTCGGCGTGGGTGGACAGCCGGCGCAGTTCGTCGAGTTCGGCGTCGTAGCCGTCGGCGATCACGCCGCCGTCGCGCTGCAGCACCGGCGGCTGTTCGACCACGGCACGGGCGAGCAAGGCCGCCGTATCCGCGTGGTTGCCGATGCGTTCGACCAGTGCGTGCAGCAATGGGCCGAGGCTTTCTTGAAGAGTGCGGCCATGGATGGCCGCTTTTTGATTTCCGCGATCAGGGATGATCGCACTGGCAACTCCCGCTTCTTGATTTTCGCGATCAGGGACGAGCGCACGAGTGAGCTCAGGGGCGGCCAGCAGGCCGTCCCTGAGCGTAGACAGGTCGCGCGGCCGCGCCGAGCGTAGCGCGACGCGGGCGAGAATGCGCTCCAGGTCGCCGATGCCGCGCAGCGTTTCGCGCAGCATCTCGCCGCGGCGGCCGTCGATCAGCATGCCGATCGCCTGGTGGCGCTGGCGCAGCACCTCGCGCGAGCGCAGTGGCCGGGTCAGCCAGCGCCGCAACGCTCGCGCGCCCATCGGCGTCACCGTCTCGTCGAGCACGCCGAGCAGGGTATGTTCGGTGCGGCCGCTGGGGTGGGTGTCCAGTTCCAGGTTGCGGCGGGTGGCCGCGTCCAGCGCGATCGTCTCGCTGGCGCTTTCCACCGCCATGCCGGTGAGGTGCGGCAGCGCGCTTTTCTGGGTTTCCTCGACGTAGCCGAGCAGGCAACCGGCGGCAGCGACCGCCAGCGGCAGCTTGTCCACGCCGAAGCCGCCGAGGTCGCGGGTGCCGAAGAAGCGGTTCAACCCGCGTTTTGCGGCATCGCCGTCGAAGTGCCACGGCGGGCGCTTGCGCAGGCCGGGCAGGGCACTGACCAGTTTCGGCCACGCCACGTCCTCGCCGACCAGGGTCTCGGCCGGCTGCAGCCGCGCCAGCTCGGCGGCCAGCGCCTCGGCGTTGGGCACTTCGCTGAGCAGGAAACGGCCGCTGGACAGGTCGACCCAGGCCAGCCCGTAGGCGCCGTGCGCACCGGTGGCGATCGCCAGCAGCAGGTTGTCGCGGCGTTCCTCCAGCAGCGCGGCGTCGGTCACCGTGCCGGGCGTGACCACGCGCACCACCTTGCGCTCGACGATGCCCTTGGCCAGCGCCGGGTCGCCCATCTGTTCGCAGATCGCCACCGATTCGCCGAGGCGCACCAGCCGCGCCAGATAATTTTCCGCCGCGTGATACGGCACCCCGGCCATCGGGATTGGCGCGCCGCCCGACTGCCCGCGCTGGGTCAGCGTGATGTCGAGCAGCCGCGCTGCCTTGCGGGCGTCGTCGTAGAACAGCTCGTAGAAATCGCCCATGCGGAAGAACAGCAGCACGTCCGGGTGCGCGGCCTTGGCCGACAGGTACTGGCGCATGAACGGGGTGTGCTTGGTGAGATCGTCTTGGCTCATGCAATGCAAGTCTTGGCGTGGTCGCGCGGAACGGGTAGAACGGTGCCTCTGCGCGTGGCGCACAGTTTCGTCCAAGTCCGGGAGTCTCGCATGGAGTCGTCGTCTGTTCCTACCGATGCCGAGTTGCTGGCACTGGCCGGCGAGGTGGCCAGCGAGGTGCAACGTTGTCGGCTGATGCTGGTGACGGCCGAATCCTGCAGCGGCGGCTGGATTGCCAAGACGCTGACCGACCTGCCGGGCAGCTCGGCCTGGTTCGACGCCGGCGTGGTGACCTACAGCTACGAGGCAAAGGAGGCGCTGCTCGGGGTCAACCCGCGTACGCTGGAGCACACCGGCGCGGTCAGCGAGGAAACCGTGCTGGAGATGGTATCCGGCGCGCTGGCGCGCTTCGGCGCCGGCGTGGCGGTGGCGGTCACCGGCATCGCCGGGCCGTCCGGCGGTACCCCGGACAAGCCGGTCGGCACGGTGTGGATCGGCTGGAAACGCCGCGGCGGCTACGGCCACGCACAACTGTTCCACTTTCCCGGCGACCGCGAGGCGGTGCGGCGGCAGACCGTGGCGGCGGCGCTCATCGGCTTGCGCAAAACGCTGACGGAGTGACGCGCAATCGCCCGCCAGACCGGCTTGACCGATGTGGGATACTGGCCCGGCCGCCGGCGATCCGACCTGATCGCAGCCCGTGAGATCCGATCCGGGCATCATGCCCCCCAATCACAGCCCAACCGGAACACAAGACGATGGATGACAACAAGCGCAAGGCGCTCACCTCCGCCCTCGGCCAGATCGAAAAGCAGTTCGGCAAGGGCGCGGTCATGCGCATGGGCGACCGCGTCAACGAGGCGATCGAGACGATCTCCACCGGCTCGCTGGGGCTGGACATCGCGCTCGGCGTCGGCGGCCTGCCGCGCGGCCGCGTGGTCGAGATCTACGGCCCGGAATCGTCCGGCAAGACCACCATGACGCTGCAGGCGATCGCCAGCTGCCAGCGCGCCGGCGGCACCGCCGCATTCATCGACGCCGAGCATGCGCTCGATCCCACTTACGCCGAAAAGCTCGGCGTCAAGGTCGACGACCTGCTGGTATCGCAGCCGGATACCGGCGAGCAGGCGCTGGAAATCGCCGACATGCTGGTGCGCTCGGGCGCGGTGGACATGGTGGTGGTCGACTCGGTGGCCGCGCTGACTCCGAAGGCCGAGATCGAGGGCGAGATGGGCGACTCCCACGTCGGCCTGCACGCCCGCCTGATGAGCCAGGCGCTGCGCAAGCTCACCGCCAACATCAAGAAATCCGGCTGCCTGGTGATCTTCATCAACCAGATCCGCATGAAGATCGGCGTGATGTTCGGCAGCCCCGAGACCACCACCGGCGGCAACGCGCTGAAGTTCTACGCCTCGGTGCGCCTGGACATCCGCCGCATCGGCGCGGTGAAGAAGGGCGAGGAGATCATCGGTTCGGAAACCCGCGTCAAGGTGGTCAAGAACAAGGTGGCGCCGCCGTTCCGCCAGTGCGAGTTCGAGATCCTGTACGGCGAGGGCACCTCGCGCGAGGGCGAGATCATCGAGCTGGGCGTGGCGCAGAATCTGATCGACAAATCCGGCGCCTGGTACAGCTACAACGGCGACCGCATCGGCCAGGGCAAGGAGAACGTGCGCCAGTTCCTGCGCGACAACCCGGCGATCGCCAACGAGATCGACAAGCAGCTGCGCGAGCGCCTGCTGGTACCGGTCGGCAAGCCGGCCCCCGCCGCGCCGGAAGAGGCGCTCGAGGAAGTCTGAGCGGTGATCGATTGGTGTTCCCCAGCGGAAGACATGGCCCGGCTCGCCCGGGCCATGTCCGTTTACGTGGCCATGAAGCGCCCGCCAGGCAAGGACGATCCGGCCAGGCCGAAGCGCAGCGCGTACGACAAGGCGCTGGGCCTGCTGGCGCGCCGCGAGCACTCGCGCAAAGAGCTGAAGACCAAGCTGCGCCAGGGCGGTTACGAGGGCGGCGAAGCGACCGACGCGCTGGAGCGGCTCGGCGAGCAGCACTACCAGGACGACGACCGCTTCGCCGAGGTGCTGCTGCGCAGCCGGATCGCCCAGGGTTACGGCCCGTTGCGTCTGCGTGTGGAGCTGAAAAGCCACGGCCTGGCCGACGCGCGTATCCGCGAGCTGCTGGACGCGGCCGAGGTCGACTGGGTCGCTTCGGCCGCCGCCCAGCTGCGTCGCCGCTACGGTGGCGCGGGTACGGCGGACCCCGCCGAGCGTACCCGGCGGGCGCAATTCCTCTTGCGCCGCGGCTTTGCCGCCGCCACAGTACGAAGTGTTACCCACGCCGATGTGGACGAAGCCGACGATATTTCCTGAAATCCGTCATCCGCAGATGATGGGTTGACGGGTCGGGCGGCCTGGCCGCGGCGTGGCCTTTATCGCCTGCCACCTTTGATCCGCATGAAAACCTCCGACATCCGCTCCGCCTTCCTCGACTACTTCCGCTCCAAGGGCCACACCATCGTGCCGTCCAGCTCGCTGGTGCCGGCCAGCGACCCGACCCTGCTGTTCACCAACTCGGGCATGGTGCAGTTCAAGAACGTGTTCCTGGGCAGCGAGAAACTGTCCTACGTGCGCGCGGCCGACGTGCAGCGCTGCCTGCGCGCCGGCGGCAAGCATAACGACCTGGACGCCGTGGGCTATACCGCGCGCCACCACACCTTCTTCGAGATGCTGGGCAACTGGTCGTTCGGCGACTACTTCAAGCGCGACGCGATCGCCTATGCGTGGGAGTTGCTGACGCAAGTCTTCAAGCTGCCGGCGGACAAGCTGTGGGTGACCGTCTACCACACCGACGACGAAGCGTTCGACATCTGGAACAAGCAGGTTGGCGTGCCGGCCGAACGCATTGTGCGCATCGGCGACAACAAGGGCGCGCCATATGCATCCGACAATTTTTGGCAGATGGCCGACACCGGCCCGTGCGGCCCGTGCACCGAGATCTTCTACGACCACGGCGCGGCGATCGCCGGCGGCCCGCCCGGCTCGCCGGACGAGGACGGCGACCGCTACATCGAGATCTGGAACCTGGTTTTCATGCAGTTCGACCGCGCGCCCGACGGCACGCTGAGCCCGTTGCCGGCGCCGTGCGTGGACACCGGCATGGGCCTGGAGCGCCTTGCCGCGGTGCTGCAGCACAAGCATTCGAACTACGAGATCGACCTGTTCGCACACCTGATCCGCGTCGCCGGCGAGCTGACCGGCACGAAGGACCTGGGCAACAAGTCGCTGCGCGTGATCGCCGACCACATCCGCGCCTGCTCCTTCCTGATCGTCGACGGCGTGCTGCCGTCCAACGAAGGCCGCGGCTACGTGCTGCGCCGGATCATCCGCCGCGCCCTGCGCCACGGCTGGATGCTCGGCGTGCGCGGCGACTTCTTCTGGAAGATGGTGCAGCCGCTGGTCGAGGAAATGGGCGAGGCCTACCCCGAGTTGCCGGCGAAGCAGGCATTCGTCGAGGACGCGCTGCGCACCGAGGAGCATCGTTTCGGCGAGACGCTGGAACACGGCATGCGCCTGTTCGACGACATCGCCAATAAGAGCCGGGCGACGAAGTCGGGGAAAACCATTCCCGGCGTCGACGCGTTCCGCCTCTACGACACCTACGGTTTCCCGGTCGACCTCACCGCCGATATCGCGCGCGAGCGCGGGCTGGAGGTCGACATGGCCGGTTTCGAGCAGGCGATGAATGAACAGCGAGAGCGTGCTCGCGCCGCCGGCAAGTTTGAGGCCAAGGGGCAGATGCCGGCCGAGCTGGCCAGCCAGCTCAAGCCCACGATTTTCCTTGGTTACGAGGCGCTGCAGAGTGAAGGCAGCAAGGTGCTCGGCATCGTGCGCGGCGGCAAGCAGGTCGATCAGCTGGGCGAAGGCGAGGAGGGCTTGCTGATCCTCGACCGCACGCCGTTCTACGCCGAGTCCGGTGGACAGGTCGGCGACACCGGCACGCTGTCCAATGCGGCTGGTTGCTTCGAGGTTGCCGATACGCTGAAGATGGGTGGCGTGTTCTTCGGCCACGCCGGCCGCTGGCATGGCGGGCAGCCGCTGCGTACCGGCGACACGGTCGAGGCGCGGGTGGATGCGTCGCGCCGCCAGGCGATCGTGCTCAACCATTCAGCCACTCATCTGCTGCATGCGGCGCTGCGCCAGGTGCTAGGCACGCACGTCGCGCAGAAGGGCTCGCTGGTGGCGCCGGAACGGCTGCGTTTCGATTTCTCGCATCACAAGCCGATGAGCCACGACGAGGTAGCACGGGTCGAGGCCATGGTGAATGCCGAGGTACGCCGCAACGCGGCGGCCGAGGTGCACAACATGAGTTACGACCAGGCGATCGAATTCGGCGCGATGGCGCTGTTCGGCGAGAAGTACGGCGACGAAGTGCGCGTGCTGAAGATGGGTGACTTCTCCACCGAATTGTGCGGCGGCACCCACGTGGGGCGCACCGGCGACATCGGCCTGTTCAAGATCGTCAGCGAGGCCGGCGTGGCTTCCGGCGTGCGCCGCATCGAGGCGGTCACCGGCGCCGGCGCGCTGGCCTGGGTGGTCGACGAGGAGCGTCGCCTGGCCGAGTTCGCGCAGCTGCTTTCCAGCAGCGGCGACGAGGCGGTGGAGAAGCTGCGCCAGCTGTTCGACCGCCAGAAGAAGCTCGAGCGCGAGCTGGAATCGCTGCGCAGCAAGGCGGCAGGTTCGGCCACCGCCGACCTGGCCGGAGCCGCAAAGGATGTCGGTGGCATCAAGGTGGTGGCTGCGCGGCTGGAAGGGCTCGACGCGAAGTCGTTGCGTGACAGCGTGGACCAGCTCAAACAGCAGCTCGGTGACTGCGTGGTGCTGCTGGCCGGCGCGGCCGAGGGCCGCGTCGCGCTGATCGCCGGCGTGCACGGCAGGGCGCTGGAGCGGGTCAAGGCGGGCAACGTGGTGGCCCACGTCGCCAGCCAGATCGACGGCAAGGGTGGTGGCCGACCGGACATGGCCCAAGGGGGCGGCACCGACACTCCGAATTTGCCGGCCATCCTTGCCGCACTGCCGAGTTGGGTCGCGGCCCAATAGGCGACAAGCAGCCGAGCTGAACGCACCGTCCGCCATGCTGGCGGTGCATTGCGCAGGAGATTCCGGCTCAGTTACTATCGGTCCAGTGTCGGCGCGATCGGTAACGGTGGTGTCGCCAGTCAGGACGCTCAGGAGTGTTTTGGCTGTGAGCCGGGAAGGCGGTAGGGCCTTCGGCGGATCAATCGTCGAACTGTGGACAGGCGGGCGCTCAGGGGTGAGGCACCGTCGATTCGCAGGCCTGTGACCAACAGCACTATGGAGTAGCAATCATGTTGATTCTGACCCGCAGGGTCGGTGAAACCCTGATGATCGGCGACGAGGTGACCGTTACCGTTCTTGGCGTGAAAGGCAATCAGGTGCGCATCGGCATCAATGCACCGAAAACCGTGGCCGTCCATCGCGAAGAGATCTATCAGCGGATCAAGGGCGAACACGACGCCGGCAGCACACCTGATGAGTCCGCTGAGCATTGATCCGGTGAATTGAGGCTTTACCTCGACCGCGCCGGTCGGTATCCTTGCCGGCTCCGCAGCAATGCGAAGAAAACCCCGGAGAGATGCCCGAGTGGCCGAAGGGGCTCCCCTGCTAAGGGAGTATAGGGTCAAAAGCCTTATCGAGGGTTCGAATCCCTCTCTCTCCGCCAGATACACATTTAAGCCCCTGAAAAACGGGGTTTTTTTGTGGACGCGTGATTTTGTTCCCTTTAAAGTTCCCCACTGTTTGCAATGGCAGGTGTTCGCACTGTGCGACGGCTCGGCTATCTATTTGCCGTCTAATTTAGAGACGCTGCCAGCACTGCGGATGGCAGCCGCTTTGATTGTTGATTGATTGATTTTCAAAGCTTCGCCCGCCTAGGACGCTCTCGCCGGCTCGAACGCCTCCAGCGCGTACCGGGTCGCAAGGTACAGCCCGACCGCGCCGACTTCGGTGCTGCCGGTTGCGCGTATCGCGTCAATCAGTTCCCGCTCGCTGCAGCTGAAGCAGCCGCACCAGTGAGCGCGGCTGAGCGAATTACGGGGGTTAATCCGCTCGTTCGCACTCACGCTGTGGCGCCTGTCCAGGTGTCCTGCAGTTTCTGGTAGTTGGCCAGGGGCACGATCGCGGCAGCACCGTGCATTTCCACGCGGGTGGCGAGGCCGGATTCCAGGTGCTCTGCGCGCGCAGCGTCCCTCGCCTGTTTGATGGCAGGACCGAGCTGCAGGCCATCCGCGAGCGTTGCGCTCATAGTGCAAACGCACCAGAGCCGGCTTTCGTTCTGCTTGACGGTGTAGACAATCATGCGCGGCGCCCATGCAAGGGAAGTCGCCCCGGTCATCGGTCCGTGCTAGCAGAGGGCAGTATGGGCCTGACTCCCGGGGCATAGGCATGTTGCCGGCATTAGACGCAGATGAGGATCGGCAGAGCGTGTCAAGGCGTGTAGGCGCCGGCTGATAGGCAAAAGAAATGCCCCGCGCATGCGGGCGCACTCAGTGGCGAAGGCGCGTGCACAGGCGACTAGCGAATGCGACCAATGCGGCGGCGCGCACCTGTTCCTCGTGCCAGTAGGCTGCCGTTAGCCTTTCGTAAGTAGCCATCCGCATGCCTTTAGGTCGCCGAAAGTTCCACTTGCCTGTGCCTCCCGCCAGCCTGCGCTCGATCTTCCGTGTGCGCCTCCAGCTCCGTCCGACCGGATCATCACTCTGAGACGAATACGTCAGCCGAGCACATCGCCGGCACACGGGGGCGTTCCACAGATAAAGGATTGCCACGCGCTGTTGGCATTGCGGACAGTTGAACCATGGTCGGGTGCCGCCGAAGTGGCAGGGGGTCTGCGCGATGCACACTTGCTGGTTGACGTCGTGCCATTCGCCTTTGCGGTCTTTGTAGCGATAGGCCAGGATCGCCGCGTTCGATGTCACACTAATCTCGGCGGTCTGGTTGCCCTTCCATGTCAATTGCAGCTGAAGGCCCGCATTTAGGTGGCCCTCGCGATGAAGTTGACGCACGTCTATCTGCGGCTTTCCGGCAGTCTTTGCGTGCCGTCCTGGTCGCCCAGCTCCAACCCGCCATCCGCCCCTGCTCATGGGCCAATTTCCACAGAATACGAAATCATTAGACTAAGTCCTCACTTTCGGTGGAAACCGCATGGAAGCCTTTTGCGGAAAAGGCCAAATTAAGCCGCCGTTTGCATTGGCGAGTGCATTCACCTAGATTCCAAGCGGACGTGTTGGCCTGGAAACAGAATGCAGCGATATCCCCAATCTTGGTGAATGGTCTTGATGAGAATTGCTAAATTCGTCTTCGCCACTGCCCTCATGATGTCGTGCTACGTATCGGCATCTGTGGTGGTCCATATTGAGCCTGGTCCGTATGGGGGTGATAGGGTTATCACGCCTTGGGGCGACTACATCGTCGTTACACATGACGATGGCAGTATCTGGGTTGGCACAGAGGACGAATACGACAGGGGGCGTGTCACAGCTCTAGCGGCGAAAGATGGTATGAAGCCTGTAGAGATCAACGGAGAGAGGGTGTTCGTCAGCGCAGGCCTTCCCACGTTGAAACTGGGCTCCATAGAAGCGACAAACATCAACGTCGCGGTACTCTTTGGAGTTGGAGCCAATGACTTCGGTGCACATCGCCCAGCAAAACCACAGGGCGATGAATATGTGTCGATCTCATGGACTCAATCTAGGCATAGTGGGGTTAGTGTCCTTTTTGCCGATACTTCGTCGCGCAAGATATTTAGCGCCTACCGATGCGGTTTTGACGCGCCAACGGGTACCGGTTATTGCGAATTCTTGATGCCGCAGACAGCACTGCCTCACAGGTTTGTCACTCTCTTCTTGCTCAGCGGCGCGAAACCGGCGGCTCTGCCGCCAGAGGCGCTGACCGCCATGTACTACAAGGCGCTTGTCGACAAAGCCAGAACAGGAACGCCAATTGATGGCGATAATCTGAAGGATCTGCACCGGTTGCATGAGCTTGATCCCGGTGTGCCAAACAACCCACCAGTCCGATAGTTCTTCCGCCGAATCGTTAGCGGCAGCGACTGAAGGTATTTGCTACTCAGCGAGGAGATGGTGCGATGGCCTTAATCAAGTGTCCTGAATGTGTAACCGAAGTCTCAGAGGCGGCATCCAGCTGTCCAAGCTGTGGCCACCCTATCGCCACGGCGAAACCACGGTCAAACGCGCAAGCAACGTTAGCCATCTTGCTCGGCATCGGATCATGCTGGCTATGGTTTGGTCCACGGCTGTACTTCATCTTTCCTATGGACGCGGCAGTCTTCGGCGCAGTATTGCTTCTTTATGGTGTCATACAGTTTGCGAAGAGGTCATAGCCTTTGATCTTCGCACAATCACCGAGGCCCCCATGCTCATGATGGCGGCCTCGATGCAATCATCGCCAATCGCCTGCCTTAATAGGGTGGCAGTGTCTGATGATAGTCATTTGCAGCAGCATTACCGCGCCGCAAAAACACTGTCCAATCTGAATTCGGCAATGGCTGACGCAAGCGAATATTCCGCACCATCGGCTTACCTGTCCCCTGTGCGGTTTTCAGCAATGGGTTTGCCGTGTGTGGATCTTGGACCATCGCATTGTGCATCTCTGCGGCATATCTTGCTTCGCTCACTTCGCTCACCACTTTGGAGTACTCCTCCAGTGCCTTGTTCACCGCAGCAATGGTTGCGCTGACATTCGCGCGCACCTCCTCCTCCCTTAGGTAGGCTTGATCAACGGCGTCACTTAGTTCTGCGGCTAGCTTGAGGTGCGCGGCCACCTCTTGCTCGTGGCCGTGGCGTATTCTTGCCCGCTCGATGGCGTCCTGAATTTCGGCGTCGGTCTTGGCGCGCTGTACGTCTTCGCGTGCAGCCTGGATTTGCGCGTGAGTGACTTTCTCTCCACGGGCAGAAGACTCGATGAGTGCGTGCACGCGCTCCTCGGCGGTGGTAACGGCAGTGGCAGTGGTCATCGTCATTTGTTTCCTTTGATTGGGGATGGCGGTTGGATGATCTTCTTTCGGGCTATTAGGTATTCGGCAGAGGTCATGTCAGTGGCGCTTATGGGCCCCTGGCGCTTGGTGAGCTGGCGCTGCGGCACCATGGTCGGAACCATGCCCGCCCGTTCAGTCGGTTGAAATCTGTGTCATCACCAGCTTCCCGTAGAGCCGACCGGGATCGGTGACATGGAGCCGTCAAAGCCTGACGTGCCGGACTGTGGCCTGCTGGCGGCGTTGGCTTGATGATGGCTGACTACCTTGGCGATTTGCTTGCCGTCCAAGTGCACATGGGTCACATGAGTGACAGCGCGGTTGTTCATCGCCACGGCCTCCTGCGCATCTTTGTTGCCAAAGAAAGCCAGCGTATGTGCAATGCCCGATCCGATCATGTCGCCTGACTTGGTGCCGGCGAGGGCGTGATCGTAGATGAAGCCGCCTGCTTTCCAGCCGGCGTAGGCGGCGAGAAATGCTGCAACCATGGGAGTTAGTGCGGACATGGCCGTTCCGACGCCGCCAATCAACGTTGCCAAACCACCGCCTGCCGCAATCGCGCCAGAGATCAACGTGAAGCCGCCAGCAATCGCAATGATCGAACCGCCCACCAGCGCCAGTCCGGCGACGGCACCGAAGAGGATGACAAGCCCCTTCGTCAACGTGGAATGTTCGCTAATCCAGTGGGCCGCATTCTGGAGTAGCGGATTAAGCCACTTCAGACCCTTGATGAGCATTGGAAGAATCACCAGACCGAGCTGCGTTTGCAGTGTCTGCATCTGCTTGTGGTAGTTGAGCATCTGACCGGCGAAGGTGCCTTTTACCGCACGGACGGACGCATCGATGCCAAGCGTTTTCTGCTGCGACTTGACCGAGTTTTCAATCTGCTCCATCTGGCGATACATGATGCTGAACATCTTGCCGCCAGTGTTGCCGAAGAGGATCGCGTTCTCGCGGAATACGTCCTGATCGTTCGTGATGCCGTTCTTCTTGTAGGCTGGTAGCACGACATTTTTGTAATACTCGAAAGGCGAACTGCTGAACAGGTTGGCATCCTTTAACGGGTTGCCCTTGAACTCCTTGATGCCACCCTGGCTGTTCAGCACGAGCCTCGACTTATCCCACAGGCCAAGATTCATCATGTCGCGCTGCATGATGCGCGGAATCAGACGCTGCAGACCGTTAACGCGCGAGTACGCCGTCATGAAGGCGTGCCCGGCAGCACCTCCCTTCATTTCGCCAATGATCGGTTCCATTTCGCCGAACAGGGCTTTATCACTCAGCCCCTGTGCGGCCACGCTGCCGGTGGACATGAACTGGCGCAGCTGGCTCCATGCCACGTTGCCACCAGAGGATCGAATGGCCTTCCAGCCTTCGTTCGCAATCTCGTTGAACTTGGCGGGGCTTGACAGTCCGCCGCGCATCTCAATAAAGCGCAGCATGTCCAGGCCTTGCGTGTGCATCTTGGCCTGCGATTCGGAATCGAGGCCAGACGTTGCGGCAGAGATCTTTGCCAGCATAGGGGCGGCGAGCTTGGCGCCAGCCAAGGCGCGCGAACCGCTTAGACCTGATTCGCGGAATACGCCCTGTGCTTCGCTAACGTCCTCCATGGCATCTGTCATCGACGTGCCAAAGATCTTCATGCCGCTGGCAAACTTGACCGCCTCAGCATTCAACCTGTCGCCGAGTCCGTATAGGCTGAATTTGGCGACCGCTTGCTGATATTTCGCCGCCTCATCTATCGGCCCACCCAACATGCCGAACATGTCTTTGCCAGCGTGCTCGACCATAGCGCCGCCGACGATAGCGCCGAACGGGCCATAGCCGAAGCCACCACCGCCTGTGCCGCCCGCGCCACCGGCACCACCAGCACGGAACCTTCGGGCCCGTTCGGCGCCGGAATGGCCGGCTGGTCCACTAAGCGCAGGGAATGTGCCGCCGCCGAAACCGCCGCCGCCCGCGCCGCCGGCAAAGGCCATGCCTGCCACGACTCCCAATCCACTGCCGCCAGCACGTGCTGCGCGGGATGCAGCATTGGCGTAGTCATTCGCAGCCCGTCGGGCATTGTTGAACCCGTTGGCAGCGCTATTTGACCATCCCCCTGCAGAGCGGCGAAGCTCCTCATTGACATTGCGCAGCGTTGCTAAAAAGGATGCGGCTTCTTTTTCCGCCTTGTTGAACTGCATCGCGAGCTTGAGGATGCCACCGCCGGTAGCGTCAATGACGCTTATGCGTACCCCGATTTTGTATGCTTCAAACATGTTTGCTCCCTCTCTTAAGTTCCGGCCACGGGCAGTGGTTCAAGCCAGAAATTTGCCCTTAGGCTCTGGTGGTTGCGGTGGTTCGCCGTTCTTCTTCCAGTCGGCCACCAATGCCTCGTAGCAGGCAGCAACCCTGTTCAGTTCCTTGAATCCCTGTCCATAGGTTTCGCCCGCAGCAACGAGCATCTCTGTGACGCGGTAGAAGTTGGGCACTTCGGCTTCTAGCTCTGCCGTCAGCGCGGCTAGATCGCGTTGTGCCTGGGTCACCGTGGCAAGCGAGCGCTTTGCCGCCTGCCGCATCAATTCATGATTCATTGCCGCCTCTGTGGATTAGATGTCCGCGTAGACCATCAGGTGCACGCGGTGACGTCGGCGCGCTCATCGAATGCGTCGGTTGGGGTACAAGATAGGGAACAACGTCGATGGAACTAACTTGAAGCTAGTGGCGACAACGGCTTGCCGGGTCTATGCGGCGGACGGGGTAGCATTCGTTCGTCCAAATGGGTGAAACCAGCTGCGCGGTAAGCTGGTGCGCCTGCCCGGCAACCAACCACTACGCGGAGAGCTTCTTGGAACCGAACCGTGAACTTCAGCTCGCCCTGCTGACGCAGCTGCGCGAGACGTATCCCAAGTCCATGCATACCGA
Source organism: Rhodanobacter sp. OR87 (assembly GCF_000473345.1). Taxonomy (NCBI): domain Bacteria; kingdom Pseudomonadati; phylum Pseudomonadota; class Gammaproteobacteria; order Lysobacterales; family Rhodanobacteraceae; genus Rhodanobacter; species Rhodanobacter sp. OR87. The sequence goes on along the minus strand of NZ_AXBJ01000006.1, from coordinate 127,989 downwards.
GCTTTTTCTTCACCGCAACGAAAAGGACGTCTTGGCCCAGCTCGCCTATCTCGCCGATCACGGTCTGGTCAATTGCAAGCTGCAGACCTACCTCAGCGGGGAGATGCTGCCGTCTCCCGCAACCATCACCGCCAGAGGCATTGACTTTCTTGCCGACGATGGCGGATTGAGCGCAATACTCGGGGTAGTGACGATCAAGCTTCATGAGGACACCCTGAAGGATTTGATCGCGGCAAAGATTCAGCAGGCAGACCTACCGCCTCACGATAAGAAGCGATGGACTGATGCGCTTCAAGCGCTGCCCGCCGAGACCACAAAACACCTTGTGCTGAAGCTTCTGGATATGGGTCTGAGTCACGGGCATGAAGCCATGCACGCGCTTGGAACGATGTTGGGGATGAGCCCTTGACCGGATCGATAACGCGCTCGAATAGCAGGCTGCCCAGTGCGGGACTGATGTGTATCCGAAAGGCATCAACAGGAGCATCGGTCTCCGCGAACAGTCCGCTGCTCGGGCCCACGATCAGCGCGCTCAAGGGCACAGTGCTCATCATCAAACCGCCTCGCTCTTGTCGGGTTACTGGAAAGGAATACCGTGCATTACGCGGCACGGGATCGCGAGGCTGGCGCAGTCATGGCGGTGAAATCCTGCCTATCTTTCATAATGTCGGATTGCGGGTGTTGAATGGCCGGTATTAATGTCAGCACCGGCCCCGCCATTGCATGCGCCTTGATCCACAGTGAACTCCCCGCAAGCCCGTTTGCCCGATAATCAGTTGTTTTAATCGCGCGGTAATGGCTGATTGCCTTGTACCGGCCCGCCGCTTCGGATAATCGCTGCTCGAACACCGTCACCATCAGCGCGCGATAGTCGGCATAACGCCCCTTGTCCACGCGCAGCTCCACGCGGCGCTCCTCGATCGTCGGCATGCCCTGCCTACGCCGTCCCCAGAACGCCAGCGCGAGCGCGTCCAGGGTTGCCGCCGCGATAACGGCCGGTCGTGGCCGTTGTCCCTTGCGGTCGCACCAGACGCGCAGGTAAGCCTGTCCGTAGCGCAGGCATGGCGTGATCGCTGCGCCCACTTCCCAGCGCATCAGCGCCAGCAGGTACGGCCGTACATCGTGCGGCGATGTGCCGGTGAAACTCAGGGATGCCGACTGCACCCAATCGGAGCCAGCCACGGGGCTATGTGAGCCGGCGGGCTTGTCGGTGTGATAGCTCCAACTGCCGGAAGCGGTCACGGTCAGGCAGGAATGAACCGCCATCGCTTCCGGCCGGAATGTCGCGCCATCGGCAAAGGCTAGGAACTCCGGCTCAGGTTCCAGGGGATTGCCGTCCGGAGAATCCAGTCCCCGCACGGTCAGTTCGCGGCCGTCCGCCGCGATGGTTTCGCCCCGCCAGGCTTGGGTCATCGGTCAGCCCCGCGCCGGGTCGAAGGTGTCGCATTTGTGCCGCTGCGCCGGGTAGTGGCTGCCTTTGCCGGCGCCACAGGTGCCCATGCCGGCATCAGGGTTGATCGTGCCCCGGCTGAAGTGTCGGCAGCCCTCACAGGTCACGGATGGGCGCGGTATGTGCCCACCAGCCTTGCGCACAAAACACCACGGGCAGCCCAGCGCACGCGGCCAGCCACCCGCAACGGGCAGCACCGCCGCAATGTCGGGGTGAATCCAGACCGGGCCGCACCCTTTGCACAACATCCGCCCCGTGTCGCCAGCCGGTACGCGTCCGGCGCGGCGGTCGTCGGCGTCACGCTGCATCGACTCCACCGCACCAGATGCACCAAGCGCACCGCTTGCACCAAGCGCACCAGATGCACCAGAAGCGGCACCCGAACGCGCACCAGGCGCAGTCTCATTTGGTGCGCGGTCATTTCCTTGCAAAGCGTTGTCTGCCAGGGCTTTGAGCGATGTTCTAGGGCTTTGGTGCGCTGGTGCGTTCCCTAGTGGTGCACCAGCGCACCAAGCGCCATTCTGGTCAGTCGTCACGGTCGTCACCTCGCGGCGTCGCGGGCCTTTTTGCCCGCTTAGGCTTCGGGGTGTAGCGGCCTGCGTCCTTAGCCTTGTTCAGTGTGCGCACCACGGTCGAGTGATTCACGCCCAGTTCGCTGCCGATCTCACGCGTGGTCAGGCCCAGCCCGGCCAGCTCGATCATTTGTTCTTCGCTGGCATCGGATACCGCGCGCGTTGCCCATGTCTGGGTGCCGTCCGGCAGCGTGGTAAGTGCAGCCTCGAAGGGCGACACGTCTTGCCCGTACAGCGCGCGGGCTTTCTCGAAGTGAACCTCGAACCGTGCACCTTGGTCGGGTTCGTAATCGGCAGGCTTGCGGAGTGCGATAACGGTATCCAGTACGTCCTCGCGCTTGGACGTGCCGCGTTGCTGGCCTCCCTTGCCGGCGTGGTGAACGAAAACCACGCTAAGACCTTGCGAGCGCATCTGTAGCGCCCACTCCTGTACGGGCTGCCAGCTCTCTCCCTCGTTCTCCTTGCCGCCGCGCACCAGGCAGCTAAGGTTGTCCACGATAACCACGCGAGCGGCCCCTATCGCCGCGTTGATGGCTTCCCGGCCTTCCGGTTGATACAGGTTCGGCATCAAGCCGTCTTCTTGCAGATCGGGCGTAACAAACCGCAGGTATCCGGCCGCTGCTTCTTGGTCATTGCTGGCGATGACGGTCGCAACGCGGGATTTCAGATCCGCGCCGGGCATCTCGCCGTCCAGGTACAGCACGGGGGTTTGTGCCGTTGCCTGCCAGCCCAGGAACTCGCCACCCGATGCGAGTGCGTAAGCCACACCCAGCGCCATGTGCGTTTTACCGATGCCGCGTGGTGCGTAGATCATCGCCAGCGATTGCGTGGTCAACCACGGCTTCAGCAGCTTGTCGCGCGTGGGGAACTTCGCCGATAGCAGGCCGGCAGCGTCAACCACCACCACCTTACGCGGCGGTCTTTCGTCTTGGTGCGTTGGTGCATTCTCAGGGTTTGCACCAGCGCACCAAGATTCCCGCGCCGCCAATTCCTCGATTGCGGCAATCTTTTCAGCGGCCATGGGTCAGCACCTCCCGTGCGTCGCGGATGCGGTCGCAGGCAACGCCTACGCGCTTCAGGTCGTCAGCGGTCAGGGCTTGCCCCTCGGCGAGCGTGCGGGCGGCGATATGCACCACGCCGACTTCAAGCTGCAAGGCGTTCAATGCCGCTTTCCATTGCGCCTGCTTGGCGTATTCGCGCAGGGCGTTGCGCTCTGCGGTGCTCATGTTCGTGGTGATCCGCTGCGGGAACAGATCGGCGATGGACAAGCCGACAGCGCCCAGCACGTCATGCACTGGGCAGCCCGCGAAGCAATGCAGCAGCACGCGGCCGTCATCGCCTTGCGCGATGCTCAGGGACGCGGAGCGGTCAGTGTGCGCGGGACACTTGGCAATCCAGCCTCTGCCGGATTTGCGCACGCCGTCCAGCCGATCCAGTAGACGGTCGGCGTGGTTGGCGATAGGATGGATGTACGAAGTGTTTGACATGCCCCCGGAACGGTTGCCGCCGTTGCCGGGGGTTTTCGTATGCGTGGCGTTCAAACTTCACCCGCCTTGCCCAGCCGCTCGGGCAGGGTGCGCAGGCTCTCGACGATGACGTAGCGTTTCGCGCCGAGCTTGAAGGTTTCGACCAGGCCGGCGTTTGCCAGCTCATAGGCGACGGTCTTGCTTATGCCGTGTTCGCGGCAGGCTTCCAGAAACGGGCGGTACGCGGGGGTGTTCGGTGTTGCCATGTTGTCGTTCTCCGGCCGTGCGGGGTTGCACGGGTTCGGATAGACAAGCTAGCGGCAGAAAATGGGGTTCTAAAGCTAGCTGCGGCGCAGCGCGTACAGTCTGCGGCGCAGCGCGTAGGTAGCTACTGGCCGGTCAAGTAGCCACGGATTGTGCGGAAGGAGGCGTGCACGATGCCATCCTTCGCCATCTTTTCGGCGGCGGCATCCTTGGTCATAGTCTTGTGTTCGGCGTACCAGTCGCGGGCCTTTTGTTTGTTGGAGCGGTGCGCATCATGGCTGGCGTTGGCCGCCTTCTGAGCGTGGTAACGCACCCTCGCAATGTTGCCTTCCCGGACCCGCAATGAGACTAACTTGAATGCGTTGGACACATTGAAATCTGCGAGTTTCCACAAATCAACATTTGCTTTCGTTACGCGCGCATACGCGGTAATAATGACCGATGACACAACGGCTGCAGCCCCAAGCTGCGATTCGCTTATGATGCCGACAAAAGACGATAAATCCAATTTTGGTTGAATGTCATCATCGCATTCACCTGAAATTGGCGTGTCGGTTACCGCCACATAAAAAAGGATGAACATTGTAACTGCATTGCTAATCGTACACTGCTCGTGATCCGGTGATATGAAGCCGATCGTATTTTTTATGAGTGCACGCTCGTCTGCGTTAAATAACCGCTCCTCTGCAATATCAAACTCCGACAGCACGCGGCAGACGCCATCATGGCAAGCTTTTAGCGTTGCTATTCCGGGGAACTCTATTTGAAAGCCAGCCGCCCGTTTGTAGATGTCGTCCATGGGTAGGGCCTTATGCGCTAACCCATGTTCGAGCTGTTGATGTTTCATCGCGGACTCCCGCGCCCTGTAAAAGAACCGCGCCAGCCGGGCCAGCTAGCGCGGGGTGGGGTCGTCACGCATTGGCCGGGTGTTCGTGCCCTGTGTCTTCCACTGCCCTTTTTGCGATCGGGCAGCAAACCCTGATAGTTGAGAATTCACTGAGCATCCGCCGCAGCTGTATCAGCTCGGCATCGCTCAGCGGCGGCGGTCGATCAGCGCGACGTTCACGGGCGGCGTCAATTTGGGTGATGTTGCCGGTCATGACAGTTCCTTCACCCAGCGATCAGCCTTGCGGCGTGCGGAGCCTTTCAGGTCAACGATAGGGACGATCTTGGACAAGACCGGCTCATCGCGTTTACTGGTGAATGCCGCGACGATGGCCAGCCATTCGCCGTTGGCACGCATCAGGGATAGCACCTTGCCACTGCGGATGGGCTGCATCCGCTGCCTGCGGCGTTCTTGTCTTGCGGCGCCGGCCGTCATGATGGAAAGAAACTCATCGACTGTGGTCATGCCATCGCCCCCGGCAGCGAGTTGATGACTGATTGCCACTGCTCTGGCGTCCAGGCTTCGACTTCTGCGGCGCTGTACGGGAACAAGCCAGCCTTGACGGCACGGAGGATGCGCAACACATCTTGCCGCTCTTCGGCCTTCATGGCATCCATGCATCGCATGACGGATGCTGCTAACGGCGTGACGCGCATCAGTACACCGCCAGGCTCTCCCGGATGCTGCTGGAAAACCACGGTCACGGTCTTTTCGGAATGCTTGGCCATGCTCATGATTGCACCCCGCCGACTTCGCTTCGGATGGCATCAGACAGCTGCGACAAAAGAATGATCGCGTCCGCAATGTCTTCAATGGGCTGCATCGCAAATGACGCATCGGAATCGTTCTCGGCATGGAACACCACAGCCTTTGCAGCACGTGCCAAACCTTGAATCGTGTTGTTCAAATGGCGGCAGTGCTCGGTTTCTGGCGGGAACTCCTTGCACTGCTTATCAATGGTGACGGTCAGCACCTTGTCGCCACCAGTTATCCATAGGTCGTGCTTGCTCCCAGTTTTAGCCGAAGCTTTGCCGGTTGCAGTTGCTACACTCGCGTTTGCCATGATCGTTTCCCCTGTTGGGCGGTTGTGGAAGGCGGGGCGGGTGTCACTACCACCCGTTCCCGCCGCTTTGAACTCTGTCAGCCTTCCTTGCGTTTGATCGGTGTCACGTTGTCACCCCTGCGGATCGTGGCGCAGTAGCCGGCCCAGTCGGCCATCAGGCGCTTGCGCCGTTGCAGCAGATCCCCGCGCTGATACGCGGCCTCGGCGGCATCCTTGAGTCGGTGCGCCATCGCGGCTTCAATCACTTCGCGGGGGTGTTGGGTCGTCTCGGCGGCCCAGTCGCGGAACGTGGAGCGGAAGCCGTGCGCGGTGATACCGGGTTGCATTTCTTTCAGCAGCGCCATGCCGGCAGCGGTCGTGATCGCCTTGCCCTTGTTGCCGGGGAAGATGTAGCCGTGCGGCGTGACGGGCTTGCCCTTGGTTTTGGGGATCATGGAGCGCAGCAGCGCCACGGCAGCATCAGACAGCGGCACACGATGTTCCTTGCCGGCCTTCATGCGCTCTTCGGGGATGATCCACAGGGCCGCATCAAGGTCGATTTCTTCCCAGCGTGCGCCGGATGCTTCGCCGGGGCGCGTGGCGGTCAGGATCTGCAGCTCCAGCACGCGAGCGGCCAGCCCTTGCCGCTGGCGTAGCTGCGCCATGAACTCGGCAACGTCGGCATAGGGCAGCGCGGGACGATGCTCGACCTTCTGCACCTTGGAGCGCTTGGGGAGTAATTGGTCTAGATGGTTGCGCCACGCGGCAGGGTTGTCGCCGCTGCGATACTTGCGCACGGTCGCCCACGCCAGCACGGACTCGATACGGCCGCGCAAGCGGCTGGCGGTTTCGGTCTTGGTCGTCCAGATGGGGTCAAGGCATTTCATGACCAGCGCGGTATCGACCGCCGCCACGTCCAGCGGCCACAGGGGCGCGCAGTAGGTGCGCAGGGTGCTGTCCCACTGCTCGGCATGCTTGGCGTTGCGCCAGCCGCTTCTATGGGCCTCTATGTACAGCTCAGAGCACCGCCCGAAGGTCATCCGCTTGGCGTGCTCGGTGCGGGCCTTCTGCTTGATCTCGTTCGCGGAGTCGATCGGGTCGATGCCGTCGCGGAGCATGCGGCGGTACTCGGCGGCACGCTCGCGGGCTTCTGGCAGGCTCACGTCCCACGCCGGCCCCATGCCCTTGTCCCGTACCTTGCCGGTCAGTGGAGCGCGATAGCGGAACGTCCAGGTCTTGCGCCCGTCATCCTTCACCAGCAGGTAAAGGTTGCCGCCGTCGCCGTGACGGCCAGGCTTGGCGTTCTTGACCGCCAAGGCGGTCAGACGGTTGATTTTGTGCGCCATCAAAAGTGTCCGCCAAAGTCCGGCGTATCACCCGCCGTTCCCATTACGGTGCTCCGGCTTTAGGCGGCTGTCAACGGTCTAGTGTGAACTGCTGAGAACGTTGTAGGGCAAGGTGTACAAGAGGTTAGCAGTCCCTAGACGTTCGCATGGTTTCAGGTGGCCACTTTGACGGATGACTCTCTCTCCGCCAGATACGCAAAACGCCCCGCACGGGGCGTTTTGCGTATCTGGCGGAGAGAGAGGTGGTGGACGAACCCTTCGTTCGACAAAATTGTCTGGAACCATTTTGGACAGCCGCAGGCTGGCCCTGGAGCGCGCAGCGCGGAAGGGTGAATCCCATGGATGGGATTCACCATGGATGCGCCGAACAATCCCCGCGCCCTCTACGCCGCGACGCATTCCATTGAAGTGAGCTTTTGCTCGCCGGTGAAGCAGGGCGTGTTTGGCAGGAGGCTGCACCGAGGCTTCGACTCCGCAGCTTCGGCGTTACGTTCAGTCCGGACGGCTGGGGGCAATTCTTGACGCCAAGTCTCTGGCCCGTGCGGGCCTCACCCCACCGCCAATCCGCGCAGCTCCACGCGATCGCCGTCCGCCACCAACACCGACCCTTGCTCGTACCAGTCCCCCAGCACGATCCGCTCGGCCGGTTTCCCGTCCAGCTCGAAACGATGGATGGCCGGGCGGTGCGTATGCCCGTGGATCAGCCGGGTCACGTCCGCCTTGCGCATGGCTTCGGCCACGGCATCAGCATTGACGTCCATGATGCTTTCCATCGTGCTGCCGGTATGCGCCTTGCTGTCCTCGCGCGCCTTGGCGGCGAACGCGCGGCGCGCCTGCAGCGGCATCGCCAGGATCTGCGCCTGCCACTCGGGCGTGCGCACCTGTTGGCGCACGGCCTGGTAGGCGAGGTCGTCGGTGCACAGCACGTCGCCATGCATCAGCAGGGTACGGCGGCCGTGGATGTCGTGCACGGTGCCGTCGTCGAGCAGGGTCAGGCCGGCGCCTGCGGCGAACGCCGAGCCGAGCAGGAAGTCGCGGTTGCCGACCATGAAATACACCGGCACGCCGGCATCGCGCACGGTACGGGTGGCGGCGGCGATGCGCGCAGGCAACTCGGCGTCGTCGTCGTCGCCGATCCAGGCCTCGACCAGGTCGCCGAGGATGTACAGCGCGTCGGCGTGGCGGACTTCGTCGCTGGCCAGGTAGCGCTCGAACAGGTCGGTGATCTGCGGACGGGCGGGGTCCAGGTGCAGGTCGGCGATGAACAGGGTGGCCATCGCAACGTCAGCCCTTGCCGGCGGGCTTGGCGGCTTTCCTGTCCGGTCTGGCGGCGGGCTTGGTGGTCGCCGACGCGGCCGTGGCCGGTGCTGCCGCACTGGCGGCAGGGGCCGGGGCTTCCTCGCCGACCACGTGGGCGGCCTCGATCAGCACCAGCGGGTTCGGTACGTCGCCGGCGAACGGACCCAGTGGACGGGTGGGCAGCGCGGCGATCTTGTCGACCACCTCCATACCCTTGATGACTTTGCCGAACACGGTATAGCCCCAGGTCAGCCCGCTCTGGTTGCCGACGAAGTCCAGCCGGCGGTTGTCGACCAGGTTGAAGAAGAACTGCGCGGTGCCGGAGTTCGGGTCGGCGCCGCGGGCGACGGCGACGGTGCCGCGCAGGTTGGACAGGCCGTTGTCCGCCTCGCTGGCGACGGCCGATCGCGTGCGCTTGGGTTGCAGGTCGCGGGTGTACAGGCCGCCCTGCACCAGGTAGCCGGGGATGGCCCGGTGCAGCAGGGTGCCGTCGTAGAAGCCGTCGCGCACGTACTGCAGGAAGTTGGCTACGCTCTTCGGCGCCTTGTCCGGGTACAGCTCCAGCGTGATGTCGCCCTGCGAGGTGCGCAGCACGACCTGTGGCGGTGGCGTGGCGGGGGTGGCTGGCGCCGGCCTGGCGGTCTGCGCCGCCAGCGTCGGCGGCAGGATCAGGAGCAGCGTGGCGAGCAGGCATTTCAACATGGGCATCAGTATGGTCTGGGTGTCCGGAGATGATACGCGGCCGCGGCAAAAGCGGGCTGGTCGGCGCGGTCAGCTGCTGGAGATGTCCAGCTTGATGCCCAGTTCGGCCATCGGCGCCTGTTCCTGCTGCAGGTCGGCCTCGCTGAGCGGGTGCTGCTCGAACCAGGCCAGCGGCAGGGTCAGCCGCAGCGACTTGCTGCTGGCGGCGAGCTTCATCTGCGGCAGCGACTCGGCGCGACGCGCGCGGCGGAACAGCACCGCCAGGCGCAGCAGCGCGGTGCTGTAGCGGGCCAGCTGGCGGTAGCGCTGCGGCAGGGTGGCGACCACCGCCTTGTCCGGCTTGCGCCGGTGCATCGCGACCACCGCCGCCAGCAGCTGCTGTTCCTGCCGCGAGAAGCCGGCCAGGTCGGCGTGGCGCAGGATGTAGGCGCCGTGGTGGTGGTGCTGGCTGTGCGCGATGGCCAGGCCGATCTCGTGCACGCGCGAGGCCCACGACAGCCACTCGCGGGCATCGGCGTCCAGTTTCCAGGCGTGCGCGACCTGGTCGAACAGCATCAGGGCGGTCGACTCGACCCGGCGCGCCTGGGCACGATCCACGCCGTAGCGGGTAGCCAGCGCGTCGATGCTGGCGGTGCGCGGATCGCTGCCGCCGGCGCGGCCGAGCAGGTCCCACAGCAGGCCTTCGCGCATCGAGCTTTCGCACACGCGCAACCGCTCGATGCCGAGCGCGGCGAATGCCGCCTCGAAAATCACCACGCCGCCGGCGATCACCGGCGCACGCTCTTCGACCAGGCCGGGCAGCTTCAGCGTGCCGATCTGGCCGTGCTCGATCAGCGCGTCGCTCAATAAGGCGAGCGAGGCCGGGGTGATGCCGTCGTCGGAGAACTTCATCGCCTGCACCACCGCGCCGATCGACTTGGCGGTGCCGGAGGAGCCGTAGGCGTCCTGCCAGCCCGATTCGCGATAGTCCTCGGCGAACTGCTGCAGCAGCACGCCGATCTCGCTGCGCGCGCGCTGCCAGCGCTTGCGGGTGAGCTTGCCGCCGGGGAAGAAGCGCAAGGTCGAGGCGATGCAGCCGGCCTGCACGCTTTCGGTGTGCAGCGGCGCCAGCCCGCGGCCGATGATGAACTCGGTGCTGCCGCCGCCGACGTCGATCACCAGCCGCGGTTCGCGCGAAGCGGGCAGGTCGTGGGCCGCGCCGAGGAAGATCAGGCGGCCTTCCTCGCGCCCGGAGACCACCTCGATCGGGTGGCCGAGCGCGGCCTCGGCGGTGGTCAGGAAGGTCTGCGGCGAGGCCAGCCGGCGCACCGTGTTGGTGGCCACCGCGCGCACCCGCATCGACGGCAGGCCGGCGATGCGCTGACCGAAACGGGCCAGGCAGGCCATCGCGCGGGCGCGCCGCTCGGCGTCCAGGGTGCCGTCGGCACGCAGGCCGGCGGCCATCCGCACGGTATCGCGCAGGCGATCGATCACGCGCGGCTCGCCATGCTCCATGCGCGCCACCACCAGGTGGAAGCTGTTCGAGCCCATGTCCACGGCGGCGATCAGTTCGCCGTCGCGGATCGGTGTCTGTTCGGCTGGACTCACGCCCGGGCTCCCGCGACGGCAAAGCGCGAATTCTCGCACGCAGGTGCGGCATGGGGAAAACGATGGCTCATGCGGTGCGCCGGTTCACTTGCAGTAACGCTCGAGCAGGCCCTGCTGCGCGCTGTACGGCGGGTCGTCACCGGGTTCGGCGCGGGTGTAGCGGCCGTCGCTGCCGAGCAGCCACGCCTGGGTGTTGTCGGCCAGGCCGTTGGCCAGAGTCTCCTCGAACACGCGTGCGGCCAGTTCGGGGTCGAGGATCGGGAACGCCACCTCGATCCGCCGCATCAGGTTGCGTTCCATCCAGTCGGCGCTGGCGCAGTAGATCTCGGGGTCGCCGTCGTTGGCGAACCAGTACACCCGGCTGTGTTCGAGGAAGCGCCCCACGATCGAGCGCACGCGGATGCGCTCGGAAATGCCGGGCAGGCCGGGGCGCAACGTGCAGGCGCCGCGCACGATCAGGTCGATCTCCACGCCGGCCGTCGAGGCGCGGTACAGCGCCTCGATCACGCGCGCCTCGTTCAGCGCATTGAACTTGGCCACGATGCGGGCGGGGCGCCCGGCTCGCGCGTGCGCGGTCTCGCGCTCGATCTTCGCCAGCACGCTGGGGTACAGCGTGAACGGCGAATGCAGTAGCCGCTTCAGTTCGATGATCGGACCCAGCCCGGACAGCTGCTGGAACACCTTGTGCAGGTCCTCGCCGATCTCCGGGTTCGCCGTCATCAGGCCGATGTCGGTGTACATGCGGCTGTTGGCCTGGTGGTAGTTGCCGGTGGACAGGTGCACGTAGCGGCGCAGCGCCTCGCCCTCGCGGCGCACGATCAGCATCATCTTGGCGTGGGTCTTGTAGCCGACCACGCCGTAGACCACCTGCACGCCGGCCTCCTGCAGGCGCGTGGCGAGGCGGATGTTGGCCTCCTCGTCGAAGCGCGCGCGCAGCTCGATCACCACGGTGACGTCCTTGCCGTGGCGCGCGGCTTCCACCAGCAGGTCGACCAGCGGGGTGTCTTCGCCGGCGCGGTACAGGGTCTGCTTGATCGCCAGCACCTGCGCGTCGGCAGTGGCCTGGCGCAGCAGGTCGATCACCGCGTTGAAGCTCTGGTACGGGTGGTGCAGCAGCACGTCGTGCTGGCCGATCACGTCGAACTTGTTGCGGCTGCTCTCCAGCGCCGGCGGCAGCTGCGGGTTGAAGCGCGGGAACTTCAGCTCCGGCCGGTCCAGCCAGTCGTAGATCAGCCCGGCGCGGATGATGTTGACGGGGCCGTCGCAGCGGTAGACGTCGGCGTCGTCCAGTTCGAAGTTCCGGGTCAGCATCGCGGTGATCGCCTGCGGGCAATCGTTGGCGATCTCCAGCCGCACCGGCCGCGCGTAGCCGCGCCCGACCAGTTCCTCGCTGAGCGCCAAGGCGAGGTTCTCCACCTCGGCCTCCTCGACGATCAGCTCGCTGTTGCGGGTGACCCGGAACTGGTACGAGCCGACCACCTTGAGGCCGGGAAACATCAGGTCGACGAAGGCCTGCAGCAGTTCGGCCAGGAACACGAAATGCTCGCCGGGGCCGCTGACCTCGGCCGGCACACGAATGATTCGCGGCAGCGAGCGCGGCGCGCGCACCAGCGCCATGTGGCCTTCGTGGCCGAACGCGTCGCGGCCGCGCAACACCACCGCGATGTTCAGCGTCTTGTTGAGGATGCGCGGGAACGGATGCGCCGGATCCAGTCCCAGCGGCGACAGCACCGGCAGCACCTCGTGCTCGAAGTAGCCGCGCAGCCAGCGGTGCTGGCGCGGACTCCAGCGTTTGCGGGTGAGGATGTGGATCTGCTCGGCATCGAGTTGCGGGCCGATCTGCTCCTGCCAGGCGGCGTAGACCTCGGTGACCAGGTCCAGCACGCGGCTGCGGATACGCGTCAGCAACTCGCCGGAGGGAATGCCATCCGGCCCCGGCGCGGCCGAACCGTAGGCGTGGTGGTGCTTGAGCATCGCCACCCGCACCTCGAAGAACTCGTCGAGGTTGTTCGCCACGATGCTCAGGTAGCGCAACCGCTCCAGCAGCGGCACGGCGGCATCGCGGGCCATCGCCAGCACGCGGAAATTGAACTCCAGCGCGGCCAGCTCCCGGCTGAGGTACAGGCCGGGAGTGCTCAGATCGGTGGCGTCGGGCGGGGTGGGTGAGGGTTGGGCCATGCCGCATTCTGGCGCATGGCCTGGGCCATTGCATGCGGCGCCGCCGCGGCCCGGGAGGGTGTTCAAAATTCCCGGGCCGACTTTGAAGCGGCGCTCAGCTTTCGTCGCTGCCGCCGGGAGCGAGCAATCGCGCCGGGCCGAAATGGCAGGAGAAGGTGGAGCCGACGCCCGGCGCGCTTTCGATCTTCAGCTGTGCCTGGTGCAGGTTCAGCACGTGCTTGACGATCGACAGGCCCAGCCCGGTACCGCCGCTTTCGCGCGAGCGGCTGGAGGAGACCCGGTAGAAGCGTTCGGTGAGCCGGGCCAGGTGCGAGGCGGGGATGCCGAAGCCGGTATCGGTGACCGAGTACACCGCGCCGTCGGGCACGCGCTGCCAGCGGATCGTGATGCTGCCGCCGGCCGGGGTGTAGCGCACCGCGTTGCTGGCCAGGTTCGACAGCGCGCTGTGCAGATCCTTCGGCGAGCCGAGCAGGTCCGCCTCGGCGGTGGATTCCAGCACGATGCGATGGCGGCCCTGGCTGAGCGCCTCGGCTTCCTTGCGCACGGTGGCCAGCAGCGCCGCCATCGGCACGCGTTCGTCGGCCACTTCGTGCTGGGTTTCCAGCCGCGACAGGGTCAGCAGGTCTTCCACGATCTGCCCCATCCGTTTCGACTGCGTGCGCATCTCGCCCAGCACCGGCGCCAGTTCGGGCACGTCCTCCGGATCGAGCAGTTCGAGGTAGCCGTGGATCACCGTCAGCGGCGTGCGCAACTCGTGCGACACGTTCGCCACGAAGTCGCGGCGCACCTGTTCGAGCCGGTTCAGGTGGCTGATGTCGTGCGCCAGCAGCAGCTGTTCGTGATCGCCGAACGGCAGCAGGCTGACGTTGAGCTGGCTGTCCGCCCGGCCGGGGGCTGCGGCGTCGGTGAGCGGCTCGCGCGCGCCGTCGCGCAGCCAGCCGGCCAGTTCCGAGCCGGCCAGCCGCTGCTGCAGCGACGCGCCGCGGTCGTCCGGCCGGCGCAGCCCGAGCAGGTTCTCGGCGGCGTGGTTGAACCAGCGGATCTGTTGCTGGCGGTCGAGCAGCACCACCGCATCCGGCAGCTGCCCGGCGGCGTTGCGAAGATCGCGCAGGGAGGAGGCAATGCGACGGGAACGCGTCATGAAACGGTCATGCTGGAGAGGGCTGACGGCGGTCGGTGCAGCCATCATGGCTCGCGCTTGATGACGGATCCGGGTCAGCAGCAAGACGACTTCGGCCACCGCGACCACGGCGATGCCTGTCGCCAAGCGGCCGTCGGCGAGCCAGCCCAGCGCAGCGCCGGTGCACAGCGCCGCGGCGAGCGCCGCGGGCAGTTTCCAGGATGGCGTGGTGGGCGGGGTCATGCTGGCGCCAGAGTATGGAAGGCGGGCCAGCATCGGCAATAGCCGCGGATACCGCAAGCTTGCCCGCGCCGGCTCAGGTGCTGGTCGAGAAGCGGTAGCCGGTGCCGCGCACGGTCTGCACCAGTTCGTCCAGCTTCCACGGCTCCAGCGTCTTGCGCAGGCGGCGGATGTGCACGTCCACGGTGCGCTCCTCCACGTACACGCTGCCGCCCCAGACGTGGTCGAGCAGCTGCGTGCGCGAGTAGACGCGCTCGGGATGGGTCATGAAAAAATACAGCAGGCGGTATTCGGTGGGACCGATCGGCACCGGCTCGTCGCCGGCGAACACCCGGTGCGCCGGGCCGTCGATGCGCAGGCCGCCCAGCTCGACCACGCCGGAGCCGTCGTCGCCCTGGCTGCGCCTGAGCACGGCCTTGATCCGGGCAACCAGCTCGCGGGTGGAAAAGGGTTTCACCACGTAGTCGTCGACGCCGGCCTCGAGGCCGTTGACGCGATCCATTTCCTCGCCGCGGGCGGTGAGCATGATGATCGGGATCTCGCGGCTGAGCTCTTCCTTGCGCAGGCGCCGGGCCAGTTCGAGGCCGCTCATGCCCGGCAGCATCCAGTCGAGCAGGATCAGGTCGGGCACCTGCTCGGCCAGCGCCAGCTGGGCGGCACGGGCATCGGCCGCCTGGATCGCATCCATGCCGGCCTTGCGCAGGGCGAAGGCGATCATCTCGCGGATCGAGGTTTCGTCTTCAACGATCAGGATGCGTTTGTGCACGCCGTGGTCTGCCTTGGCTTGTGACGGACATATTGCAGCGGATGGATGTTACGTGTCGATGACACGGAGCCCGCATCTATTGCCGGGAACCGTCGTCCGGGCTGTCCTCGGTCTTGATCTTGCGCTTGTGCAGTTCCAGTACCAGCGGGGTCAGCTCGGCGATGCGCGCCTGGATGCGCACCCGCGCGTAGTAGTCCAGGTCGTCGCGCCTGAGCAGCCGCTTGAGCTGCTCCATCGCATCGTACGGACGGCCGGAATAGTAACTGGCGTCGGCAAAGGCCTCGCCGGCGCGCACGCTGTCGCCGGCCTTGTCGCTGGCGCGGGCGTAGGTGCTGTAGATCTCCGGCTCGCTGGCATTGTCCAGCAGCGGCCGCAGCAGGTCGGCGGCGAGGCGGGCCTGCTGCTGGTCGCCCCCGGCGGTGAGCGCCTTGGCGTAGGCGAGCGCGACGGCGCGATTGCGCGGGGACTGGGTGTTGAGCCCGGCGTACGCCGCCAGCGCCGCGGTGCGCTGCCCGGCTTGCAGGCGGGCGTCGGCCAGCGCCAGCTTCAGGATCAGGCTCTCGGGGTGGGATTGCAGCAGCGGCTGCAGCTGCTCGACGGCCGCGGCGCCGCGACCGCTGCGGGTGAGCGCCAGCGCGTAGCCGTAGCGGTTCGCCGGGATGTCGAAGTCCGGCCGGGTCTGCAGGTTGGCGCTGTAGTAGGTGGCCAGCTTGGTCGCATCGCCGGCCAGCACGCGCACGCGCTCGCGCATCAGGGCGTAGCTGTCCAGGTGGCCGCGGGCGGGCGGCTGGAACAACGTGGTGGGATCCTTCACGAACGCGATCGGTGCGGTGCTTTTCTCCCACTGCAGCTTGTCCATGAGGGTGGCGGCGGGGCGCAGCTTCTGCGCGGCGATCAGCGCGCCGGCGCGTGCTTTCGCGTCGCTGATGCGCATCGTCGTCACCGGGTGCGTCTGCAGCAGGGCCGGCACGTCCTCGCCGCCGGCGCCGGCGCTCATCACGTCCTGCATGCGCTGGAAGAAGCCGGCCATCGCGTTCGGGTCGAAGCCGGCCTTGGCCAGGGTCTGGATGCCGACGCGGTCGGCTTCGATCTCGTCCTTGCGGGTGAAGTTGATCGACTTCTGCGCGATCAGGCCCTGGCCACCGGCCAGCACCGCCATTGGCGCGTCGCCGCTCTTGCTGCCGGCGCCGGCGGCGATCGCGCCGAGCAGCACCAGCGCCATCAGCGGCGCGTCCTTCTTCGAATCCTCGAATGCGCGCTGCAGGTGGTTCTGGGTGATGTGGCCGATCTCGTGCGCGACCACGCCGGCCAGTTCGCTCTCGTCGCGGGTGATCGTCATCAGCCCGGCGTTCACCGCGATGTAGCCGCCGGGGGCGGCGAACGCGTTGATCTCCTGGTCCTTGACGACGAAGAACGCGAAGTGGTCCTTCGGCTTGTCGCTGCTGGCGACCAGCCGGTAGCCGAGGTCGTTGATGTAGTCGTCCAGCAGCGGGTCGTCCACCACCATGTCCAGCGCGCGCATCTGGCGCAGCATGGAAGCGCCGTAGTCCTGCGCTTCCTGCGGCGAGATCAGCGCGTTCGCCGAGCTGCCCAGGTCGGGCAGGCGCACGTCCTGCTGGGCGCCGGCGGCGCAAGCCAGCCCGGCGGTGATCAGCGCCGTCAGCAGGCGCGGTGCAAGTGGTCGTGGTGCCATGCTCATCAGGTGGGTGACAATAGCATTGAGACCGTGGCCGGCCGCGTCGGTTCCGCTTGAGCTGCCGGCGTGCGGCCCCATATGAGGGTGGCCTTTCCCCAAGTTGCGGAGTGTCGTGATGTCGAAGATCGAGGTCTATTCCACCGCGGTATGCCCGTACTGCGTGGCGGCGAAGAACCTGCTCAAGTCCAAGGGGCTGGAGTGGACCGAGGTGCGCGTCGACACCGACCCGGCGCAGCGCGACGCGATGCTGGCGCGCAGCGGCGGCCGCCGCACGGTGCCGCAGATCTTCATCAACGATCGGCACGTGGGCGGCTACGACGACCTGGTGGCGGCCGACCGCAGCGGCAAGCTGAGCGAGCTGCTGGGGCAGGCCGCATGAGCGACAAGCTTGCCGAGTTCACCGCGTTCCGCCAGCGCATGAACGAGCGCATCCTGGCCGAGGACAACCAGGTCGTGCGGCGCTTCTTCGCGCTGGACACGCAGACCTACAAGGCCGGCGCGCTCGACGTGAAGACCAAGGAGATGCTGGGCCTGGTCGCCTCGCTGGTGCTGCGCTGCGACGACTGCATCAGCTACCACGTGGCCCAGTGCAAGGACGCCGGCGTGCAGCGCGACGAGTTCTTCGAGGTGTTCAGCGTGGGCCTGGTGGTAGGCGGCTCGATCGTGATCCCGCACCTGCGCCGTGCGGTGGACCTGCTCGACCAACTGGAGTCGGGTGCCGCGAACGATGCGGCCGCCTGTGCCGACCACGCCCCGGCATAGCCGGCGTCCGTCTGCGGTTTTTTGCAATGCTGCGTGCGAGTATTTTCAACGCCTTGCAGGGCGCCTGCCCTGTTCGCACCGGGGCCGATCGGCGATAATCGTCCGGTTTCGGCGCGTGCGCATCCCCATGCGCGCGCACTGCCCGCAGCATTCCGTTCCAAGGAGTTACCCCCATGAGCAAGACGATTGCCGTGATCCCCGGCGACGGCATCGGCCCGGAGATCATGACTGCCACGCTGCGCGTGCTCGACGCGCTGGACTGCGGTCTTTCCTACGACTTCGTCGACGCCGGCATGGTCGCGCTGGAGAAGCACGGCGACCTGCTGCCGAAGGCCACGCTGGACAAGATCGCCGAGCACAAGGTGGCGCTGAAAGGCCCGCTGACCACGCCGATCGGCGGCGGCTTCACCTCGGTCAACGTGACCCTGCGCCGGCACTTCGACCTGTACGCGAACGTGCGCCCGGCGGTCAGTTTCCCCGGCACCAAGTCGCGCTACGAGAACATCGACATCATCACCGTGCGCGAGAACACCGAAGGCGCGTACCGTTCCGAGGGACAGACCCTGTCCGCGGACGGCGAGATCGCCGAGTCGGTCGCGCGCAACACGCGCAAGGGCAGCAGCCGCATCGTGCGCTATGCGTTCGAACTGGCGGTGAAGAAGGGCCGCAAGAAAGTCACCGCGGTGCACAAGGCGAACATCCTGAAGACCAGCTCGGGCCTGTTCCTCAACGTGGCGCGCGAGATCGCCAAGGAGTACCCGCAGATCGAGTTCAACGAGATGATCGTGGACAACACCTGCATGCAGCTGGTGATGAACCCGTACCAGTTCGACGTGATCGTCACCACCAACCTGTTCGGCGACATCCTCTCCGACCTGTGCGCCGGCCTGGTCGGCGGCCTCGGCCTGGCGCCGGGCGACAACATCGGCGAGCGCGCGGCGATCTTCGAGGCGGTGCACGGCTCGGCGCCGGACATTGCGGGCAAGGGCATCGCCAATCCGTGCGCGCTGCTGCTGGCCGCGGCCGACATGCTCGATTACCTGGACATGGTGGCCAAGGGCGACCGGTTGCGCCAGGCAATCCGCGACACCATGACCCACGACCGCGACAGCGTGACGCCGGACCTGGGTGGCAAGGGCAACACCAGCAGCTTCGCCGACGCGATCGTGAAGCGCCTCGCGGCCTGATCCGCGCCCTCGTTGAAGAAGAAGCCGCGGGCATGCCGCGGCTTCTTCTTCGAGACGCAGCCGGAGCCTGCCGTTACCCGCGCGTCAGTGCTTCGCCGGCCGATAGCTGCCCGGCTCGGCGCGCGACGGGATGGCGATACGGTTCCAGCCGTTGATCACGATCACCGCCATGTTGAGGTCGATCAGTTCTTCCGCGCTGAACTGGGCGCGGACTTCGTCGTAGACCTCGTCGGGCACGCCGTGGATCGGGTCGAGCCGGGTCACCGCCTCGCACCAGGCCAGCGCGGCGCGTTCGCGCGGGCTGTAGAACGGCGCTTCGCGCCAAGCCTGCAGCAGGTACAGGCGCTGCTCGGTCTCGCCGGCGGCGCGGGCGTCCTTGCTGTGCATGTCCAGGCAGTAGGCGCAGCCGTTGAGCTGCGAGGCGCGCATCAGCACCAGCTCGATCAGGCTCGGTTCGAGGCCGCAGTTCTTGACATATTCGCTCAGCGCGAGCAGCGGCTTGATGGCGTCGGGGCGTTTGGTGACATCGAAACGGGGCATGGGGTTTTCCTTGCAGTGCGGCCGGGATTGGCCATTCAATGCAAGGACGTGGATGCCGCCGATTTCGTGACAGCCGCCAGTCGGGCGAGCTTGCCGGGATGGCGCAACGCGTGCACCGCGGTGATGCGCTCGCCGTCGTCGTCGATCCAGCTGGCCGAGATCAGCGTGTCGCCGTGCCAGCCGAACAGCGCCGGCATGCCATTGAGCTGATGGATCTCATAGCGCACACCGCCGTGGCGCTGTTGCTGCAGCGCGATCTGCATGTACAACCGGGCCAGCCGCTCGGCGCCGTGCAGCGGGTGCAGGATGGCCCGTGCCAGGCCGCCGCCGTCGGAGACGCTCATGGCGTCTTCGGCAAACAGGGCGCGCAGCGTAGGCATGTCGGGCTGCTGCAGCGCCTGCATGAAGCGTTCGAGCAGGCGCCGCTGGGTGTCGATGTTCGGCATCGCCTGGCGCGGTCGATCCTCGCGCAGCCGCTGTTTCGCCCGATGCACGCGCTGGCGGCAGGCGTCCTCGCTGATCTCCAGCATCGCGGCCGTCTCGGCGTGGCTGTAATCGAACACCTCGCGCAGCAGGAAGGCGGCGCGCTCCTCCGCGCTCAGCCGCTCCAGCAGCAACAGGAAGGTGAGGGTGAGGCTTTCGGCGCGCTCCAGTTGCGCTTCGGGCTGGTCGGCATCGACGGTCAGCGGCTCCGGCAGCCACGGTCCGGCGTAGTGCGCGCGCTCGGTCTTGGCGCGGCGCAGGCGGTCCAGCGCGATGCGCGTGGTCACGGTGACCAGCCACGCCTCCGGATCGTCCAGCGCGTCGGTATCCTGCGCGTGCCAGCGCAGCCAGGCATCGTGCAGCACGTCCTCGGCATCGCTGGGCGTGCCGAGCATGCGGTAGGCCAGGCCGAACAGGCGCTGGCGGTGTTGCTGGAACAGGGCGGTTTGCGGGTCCATGGGATGCTCCGGAGGTCGACCCAGCCAGGACGCGCCACGCCCGCAAAACGTGACAGTTCAGCGGAACAGCGGCCAGGGCGCCAGGAAAACCAGCCACATCAGCAGCACGATGCCGGCGTACTTGCCGGCCTTGTACAGCTTCTTGTGCCGTCGCTTGAACGCCGCCTTCCAGTGGTGCAGGGCGCCCTTGTGCTGGCTCCATGCGTACAGGCGATTGATGGCGCCGGTCTTCTCCGTGCCGGCGTCGCTGTTGGGCGAGGCGGTGATCCGGCCCATGAAGGCGCCGACGCGATGGTTGACCGCGCTCATCCAGTGCGTGCGCAGCGGGCGTTCCACGTCGGCGAACAGGATCACCCGGGTCTGGTCGGTCTTGTTCTCCACCCAGTGCACGTAGGTCTCGTCGAACACCACGTCCTTGCCGTCGCCCCAGGCGTGTTCCTCGCCGTCGACGAAGATGCGGCAGTCGCGCGAGTTCGGCGTGATCAGGCCGAGGTGATAGCGCAACGAACCGGCGAACGGATCGCGATGGGGATTGAGGCGGCTGTTCGGCGCCAGCGTGGCGAACATCGCCGCCTTGATGCCGGGAATGGCGTTGAGCAGCGCGACCGTCTTCGGGCATAGTGCCTCGGCCGAGGCCAGCGGCTCGCCGTACCACTTCAGGTAGAAGCGCTTCCAACCCTGCTTGATGAAGCTGTTGAAGCTGGCGTCGTCGTTCTTCGTGGTGCCGCGGATGTGGCCGGCTTCGGTCAGCTGCAATGCTTCGTCGCGGATGGTCTGCCAGTTCGCCTGCAGCAGGTCCAGTTCGGGAAAGCCGCGACGATCGAGGATCGGTTTGGCCGGCACCGCCGAGAACGCATACATCAGCAGGTTGTACGGTGCGAACACGGCCGAGTGGTCAACCAGTTGGCGATCGAAGCGCAGCCGTACGCGGCCGCGCAGGTGCACCAGCAGCACGCACAGCACGAAGAAGGCGAACAGGACCAGCAGGATCAGGCGGGGGGTGAGGATCATGACGACGCGGGCAGCGGGAGACTATCGAGAACTGCATTCTACCCGGATGCGGCGCCCTGGCTTCGGCCCGGGCGCTTGCCTGTTCATCCTTAGCGGTCGGTGCCAGCTGCAAGAGCGACTCCCACCTTCGCGGGAGTGACGATGTGGCGAATTCGTGTTTCTTCCGAATCCCGGGTCCCGGCCCTATAGCGCCTCGGCCGCAAAATCCGCCAGCCGTGAACGCTCGCCCCGGCGCAGGGTGACGTGCGCGGAGTGCTCCCAGTTCTTGAAGCGGTCGACCGCGTAGGTGAGGCCGGAGGTGGTCTCGGTGAGGTAGGGCGTGTCGATCTGCTCCACGTTGCCGAGGCAGACGATCTTGGTGCCGGGGCCGGCGCGGGTGATCAGGGTTTTCATCTGCTTCGGAGTGAGGTTCTGCGCCTCGTCGATGATCAGGTAGCGGCTCAGGAAGGTTCGCCCGCGCATGAAGTTCAGCGAGCGGATCTTGATGCGCGAGGCGAGCAGGTCGTTGGTGGCCTGGCGGCCCCAGCTGCCGCCGTCCTCGGGGTTGGCCAGCACTTCGAGGTTGTCGGTCAGCGCGCCCATCCACGGCGTCATTTTCTCTTCCTCGGTGCCGGGCAGGAAGCCGATGTCCTCGCCGACGGAGACGGTGGCGCGGGTCATGATGATCTCGCGGTAGCGCTGCTGGTCCATCACCTGGGCCAGGCCGGCGGCCAGCGCGAGCAGGGTCTTGCCGGTGCCGGCGTTGCCGAGCAGGGTGACGAAGTCGATGTCCGGATCCATCAGCGCGTTGAGCGCGAAGTTCTGCTCGCGGTTGCGTGCGCCGATGCCCCACACGTGGTGGTTGGCGTGCGAGTGGTCGTCCAGCAGCACCAGCGTGGCGCTGACCTCGTCCAGGTGCAGCACGCGCAGCTCGATCGCGTTCTCGCCGGGCAGGTACAGGCATTCGTTCGGGTACCAGGTTTCCTCCTCGCGCCGCTTCACCTCGTAGAACGTGCGGCCGCGCTCGGTCCACGAGCGCACCTCAGGGTGCAGCTCCCAGAAATCCTCCGGCAAGGCGGTCGAGCCGGTGTAGAGCAGGGAGAAATCGTCCAGCGCGCGGTCGTTCTCGTAGTCCTCGGCGACCAGCCCGTTGATGCTGGCCTTGATCCTGAGGTTGATGTCCTTGGTGACCAGGATGACGTCGCGGCCCGGGTTCTGGTCGCGCAGCTCGATCACCGCCGCCAGGATCTGGTTGTCCGCCTTGGCGTGGCCGTTGCTGCTGGTGCGGTGCTGGAAATACAGCCGGCCGACCGAGGTGCCACGCTTGAGCTTGACGCCCTGCGGGTTGCTCAGTTCCAGGCCGTCGGCGAGCTCGTGCTGCTTGCCGCGTTCGATCAGCTCGTTGAGGAAGCGACTGGCCTGGCGGCCGTTGCGCGAGACTTCCGAGGCGCCCTTCTTCTTCTCGTCCAGTTCCTCCAGCACGGTCATCGGGATGAAGACGTCGTGTTCCTCGAAGCGGAACAGCGAGGTCGGGTCATGCAGCAGGACGTTGGTGTCGAGAGCGTAGATGCGCTTGCTTCCGGTCATGCGGAAGTGTCCTCGCTGGTGGGTGGAGGGAGTCGGCGGATGGAGGCCATGCGCGGCGGGGCGCTCACTGGGCGGGAATGGCGTCGAGCACGGCCTGGGCATGGCCGGGTACCTTCACGCCGCGCCACTCTCGCGCCAGCTTGCCGTCGGGGTCGATCAGGAAGGTGCTGCGCACGATGCCCAGGTGGCGCCTGCCGTAGAGCACCTTCTCGTGGATCACGTCGAACGCGCGGCACCAGCTTTCGTCGGCGTCGGATACCAGCGGGAACGGCAGCTCCTGCTTCGCGGCGAAGTTGGCGTGCGACTTCGGCGAATCGCGCGAGACGCCGATGATCTGCGCATGGCGCTTCTTGAACTTCGGGTGGAGGTCGCGGAAGTCCTTCGCCTCGCTGGTGCAGCCTGGGGTGGAGTCCTTGGGGTAGAAGTACAGCACCACCCATTGGCCCTTGAGATCGGCGAGCTTCAGGGTACTGCCGTCGCCGGTGGTGCCGCTGAGGGCGGGGGCCTTCTTTCCGATGTCTGGCATGGTCTCTCCGGAAACCCGACGGGGTTTCGCCGGTGTGCGTGGCAGAGACTAGCGCGATGGCTGTGGCGGATGACAGCCTTGTCAGGCCTGTCGCACAGGCGCATCCTAGAACTTCACCGGGTCCATGATTGCGTCGAGGTTCAGGCCGTCGCACAGTTCCAGGAAGTCGTCGCGCAGCGCGGCGATGTGGATTTCCGCCGGGATGCCGATGGTGAACTGGGCCTGGAACATCTCCGCCCCGGTCTGCATCGCCTGGTAGCGGGTGGAGTTCAGCTGCTCGACGCTGATTCCGTGCTGGCTGAAGAAGTCCACGATGCGCGCCACGATGCCGGGCCGGTCGGCCGCCACCACTTCCACCAGGTAGGGCAGCAGGTGCGAGCTGTTCTGGCGCGGGCCGGTACGGTAATGCACCAGGCGCATGCTCTCGTCGCGGCCCAGCTTGGCCAGCGCGGTTTCCAGCTTGGCCAGCGCGTCCCAGGCGCCGGTAGCCAGCAGCATCAGCGAGATTTCCGTGCCGATGGTGGACACGCGCGACTCGGACAGGTTGCAGCCGGCGTCGGCGATGCGCTTGGCCAGCGCCAGCAGCGGCGATTTGGTCGTCGGGGTAAGCGCGTGGATCAGCAACTGGTTGTCGTTGCCCGAGCGCGTGGAAGCGGAAGAGGGGCCGGGGGAGGATTTCAAGAGGGTCTGCCTGTGGACGTCAGCCCGCGCGATGCGGAGCCATGAGACTACTCCGGTCGAGCTTACTTGCCCGCCTCGCGAGGCGGCAAGTAACATGCGGGGCTTGCCTTGTAGCGGAATCGTGTCTTGAACATTCGCGGAAGCATCTGCGCGCTGGCCACCCCGTTCACCGCTGACGGCGGGCTCGATCTGCATGCTTTCGGTCGACTGCTCGATCACCAGCTGGCCGGCGGTACCCAGGCGCTGGTGGTGGCTGGCTCCACCGGCGAGGCGCATATGCTGGAGCACGACGAGTTCGACCGCCTGCTGGCGTTCGCGCTCGAGCGCGTGGCCGGACGGGTGCCGGTGATCGCCGGCACCGGCGAGGCCGGCACCGCCAAGACGGTGGCGCTGACCCGCCGCGCGCAGGCGCTGGGCGCCGACGCGGCGCTGGTGGTGACGCCGTATTACGTGCGCCCGACCCAGGAAGGCCTGCGCCGACATTTCCTGGAAGTGGCCGAGCACGGCGGCCTGCCGGTGCTGCTGTACAACGTGCCGACCCGCACCGGCTGCGACCTGCTGCCGTCGACCGTGGCCGCGCTGCGCGAGCATCCGGCGATCGTCGGCATCAAGGAGGCGCGCGGCGATCGCGAGCGGATGTCGGCACTGGCGGAACTTGTGCGCGAGGATTTCGTCTATCTCTCCGGCGACGACGGCAGTGCCGGCGAGGCGATGCTGGCTGGTGCGGCCGGCACCGTCTCGGTGGTGGCCAATCTGGTGCCGCAGGCGTTCCGCGCCTTGTGCGATGCGGCCACCGCTGGCGATCAGGCGGCGACGGCGCGGTGCCATGCGGCGCTGGAGCCGCTGGTGCAGGCGCTCAACTGCGCGCCCAACCCGATCGCGGTCAAGGCCGGCCTGCCCCTGCTGGGGCTGGGCTTGGCCCTGCCGAGGTTGCCGCTGGTGGAATTGAACGACGGCCCGGATCGCGCCCGATTGCACCAAGCGCTGTCCAGTCTGGCATCCTTGGCGACTGCGGCCGGTTGACGGTTGCCCGACTTACTCACGGAATCCGATTACATGAAGAAAACCTCGCTCCTCGTGGCCCTGCCGGCCGTGGCCCTCGCTGGCCTGCTGCTCTCCGGTTGCGGTGTGTTCCGTTCGCACAAGGCGTGGGACAAGGCCGTGCAGGAGGCTCCGCTGGAGATTCCGCCGAGCCTCGACCGGCCCTCGACCAGCGAAGCGCTGGTGATCCCGCCGCCGGGTGCGAATCAGCCGACCGCCAATGGCGCCACCGCGCGCGTCGGTTCGGTTGGCGGCCAGATCAGCGATGGCTTCGTGCTGGCCGACAGCGTCGACAATGCCTATCGCCGGGTCGGCCAGGTACTGGAAAGCGGCAGTCTGGGCGAGCTGGTGGGTCACGACGATGCCACGCACAGCTACACGCTGAATGTTTCCGACGCGATGGTGCAGCAGAAGAAGAAAGGCTTCTTCGGCCGCCTGTTCGGGCGCGACAAGAGCGACTCCGTGGCCGCCCCAGGTGCCGGCTCGCACCAGGTGCAGATCAGCGTGAACGGTAGCGGCACCGCGGCCAGCGAAATACGCGCCGAAGGCAATGCCGCGGCCGTGGGCAAGGTCGTCGATGCGTTGAAGTCGCGCCTGGGCGGCTAATCGGCGGAGCGCAGACATGCAAAAAAGAACGCCGCCCCGAGGGCGGCGTTCTTTTTTGCAGAGGGGCATCAGCGCTGCAGCAGTGCGAGCTTGTCCGGCTTGCCTTCCCACTCCCTGGCATCGGGCAGCGCATCCTTGCGTTCGGTGATCACCGGCCAGCTCTTGGCCAGCTCCGCGTTCAGCGCGACGAATCCTTCCTGTCCGGCTGGCACGTCGTCTTCCGGATAGATGGCGTTGATCGGACACTCCGGCTCGCATAGCGTGCAGTCGATGCACTCGTCCGGATCGATCGCCAGGAAATTCGGGCCCTCATGGAAGGCGTCGACCGGGCAGACCTCGACGCAGTCGGTGTACTTGCACTTGATGCAGTTGTCGATGACAACGAAAGTCATGGGCGGCTCTGCTCTGAGAGAAGCGAATCGGAGCGCTCTTGTGAAGAGTGCGGCCATGGATGGCCGCCTTTAGTCTAGCCAACGGCCAAGCAATGTGGCTCGTCGAAGCTCTTCCAGATGCGGCGATCATGGACGATCGCACAGGTGATGAAAAGTGCGGCCATTAATGGCCGCTTCTGATCCAGCCAGTGGCGCCGAGCTGTACGTTGGCACTGGCCGGCCCAACTGGAGCAATCACGGAAGATTGCAAAAGCAATGGCGCTCCCTACGAGGTTCGAACTCGTGTTCCCGCCTTGAGAGGGCGGTGTCCTGGGCCACTAGACGAAGGGAGCGTTAACTTGCGAGGCGCGCTAGTATAGCGGAATTGTTTCGCCCGGCAATGCTCGGCAGCCATCGGCTTGCGCGGTTCGAGACAGGCCCCGTCGGCGCAGAGGTTCCGCGCCCCTGCGGGACGGTTCGCGGTGCTGCGCGCCGCGATATATTGCAACCCACGGGCAGCTCGCCCCGCAAGGATTCCGACCGCTTGAATCTCGAATCGAGGACCGACGCCACGCCGACGCTGCGGGTCATTCCGCGCGACCAGCACATCATCTCGCGCAAGAACATCAGCAAGTCGGCGTTGCGCGTGCTGTACCGCCTCAACGAGGCCGGCTACGCCGCCTACCTGGTCGGCGGCGCGGTGCGCGACCTGCTGCTGGGGCTGCGCCCGAAGGACTTCGACGTGGCCACCAACGCCACGCCGGACGAGGTGAAGAAGCTGTTCCGCAACTGCCGCCTGATCGGCCGCCGCTTCCGGCTCGCGCACGTGGTGTTCGGCCCGGAGATCATCGAGGTGGCCACTTTCCGCGGCACCGGCGAGGAAGGTGGCGAGGGCGACCGCCACATCATCGACGGCCGCATCGTGCGCGACAACATCTGGGGCACCATCGAGGAAGACGCGGTACGCCGCGACTTTCGCGTCAACGCGATGTATTACGACATCAGCGACTTCTCGGTGCGCGACTATGTCGGCGGCATGCGGGATCTCGAAGACCGCATGCTGCGGCTGATCGGCGACCCGGACACCCGCTACCACGAGGACCCGGTGCGCATGCTGCGCGCGGCGCGACTGGCGGCGAAGCTCGGCATGCACATCGATGCCGCCGCGATGGAGCCGTTCGAGACGCTGGGGCCGCTGCTGGCCGATGCGGCGCCGGCACGGCTGTTCGACGAGTCGCTGAAGATGTTCCTCTCCGGCCACGGCCTGAAGAGTTTCCGCGTGCTGGAGCAATGCGGCCTGCTGAAATTCCTGTTCCCGGCGACCGCGCGCGCGCTCAAGCGCGGCGACGAGGCGCTGCGTGCGCTGGTCGAGCACGGCCTGGCGAACACCGATGCGCGGATCGCCGAGGGCAAGTCGGTGACCCCGGCGTTCCTGTTTGCGGTGCTGCTGTGGGGCGAGGTGCGCGATGTGGCGCACCAGCTGATTGGTCGCGGCGTCGAGGGCAACGAGGCGTGGTCGCGCGCCGCGGCGCAGGTGGTCGGCGAGCAGTGCCAGCGGGTCGCGATCCCGCGCCGGTTCACCTTCACCATGGAGGAGATCTGGTCGCTGCAGCCGCGTTTCGAACAGGTCCAGCGCAAGCGGGTGTTCCGCCTGATGGCGCACCCGCGGTTTCGCGCGGCGTTCGACTTCCTGCTGTTGCGCGGCGACGAATCGCCGGCAATGCGCGAGCTGGGCCAGTGGTGGGCGCATGCGCAGCAACTGCCGCCGGATGTGCTGGCCGCCGCGCTGCCGGCCGGCGGCGGCAGCGATCACGTGGTGGCGGCGCCGGTGGCCGCCAGGCCGCCGCGCGCGCGCCGGCGGCGACGCCGGCCGGCCGACAAGTCCGGTTCCGCATGACCCTGGCCTACGTCGCGCTGGGCAGCAATCTCGGCAATCCTCGGCAACAGCTGCTCGATGCCATGGACGCGCTGGCGAAACTGCCTGACACCCGCCTGCTGCAGCGCTCGCCGCTGTACCGCACGCCGCCGTGGGGCGTGCTGGAACAGCCCCCCTTCATCAACGCGGCGGTGGAACTGGATACCGCGCTGTCGCCGCATGCCCTGCTGGACGCCTTGCTGGCGATCGAGCAGCGCGCCGGCCGCGTGCGCGGCGAGCGCAACGGGCCGCGCACGCTGGATCTGGACCTGCTGCACGTCGACGGCGTGCGGCTCGACGACCCGCAGCTGATCCTGCCGCACCCACGCATGGCCGAGCGGGCATTCGTGCTGTTGCCCTTGCACGACATTGCGCCCACGCTGCGTCCGTCCGGCCAGGCCACGGTGGCGGAATGGCTCGCCCGCCTCGATCCGGCCGGTTGCGAACGCGTGGCTTGAGCCATCACCGTGGCGCGCCGGATAATCGGCGGCCACCCCCATCCCAGGAATTGCCGTGTACGTGCAGAACGCCAGTGTCCCCGACCGCAAGCCGGTGACCGTGCCAGGCCTGCTTGCGATGAAGGCGCAGGGACGGCGCATCGTGATGCTTACCGCCTACGACGCCAGTTTCGCGTGGCAGCTGGAGGCGGCCGGCGTCGATGTTGCGCTGGTCGGCGATTCGCTCGGCATGGTGGTGCAGGGGCACGCTAGCACGCTGCCGGTGACGCTGGAGCACATGGTCTACCACACCGCCGCGGTGGCGCGCGGGCTGTCGGCCACGATGCTGGTGGCCGATCTGCCGTTCATGGCCGACCGCGACGTAGCGCATGTGCTGGAGGCGGGCGCTCGGCTGGTCGGCGAGGCCGGCGCCGCGATGGTGAAGATCGAGGGGGCCGCGCCGCATGTGCTGGAGGCGATCGCGGCGCTCACCGCGCGCGCGATCCCGGTCTGCGCCCACCTCGGGCTCACTCCGCAGTCGGTGCACAAGTTCGGCGGTTTCAAGATCCAGGGCCGCGAGCAGGCGGCGGCTGACCGCGTGCTGGCTGAAGCACTGGCAGTGCAGGCGGCCGGGGCGGACCTGCTGGTGATGGAAGGCGTGCCGGTCGAGCTGGGTCAGCGGGTGACCGCGGCGCTGAAGATCCCGGTGATCGGCATCGGCGCCGGCCCGCATTGCGACGGCCAGGTGCTGGTGATCCACGACATGCTCGGCATCACCCCGGGCAAACGGCCGAAGTTCAGCAAGGATTTCCTGGCCGGGCGCGATTCTGTCGGCGCGGCGATCGCTGCCTATGCTGAAGACGTGCGCAGCGGCGCGTTCCCGGCACCCGAGCATTGCTTCAACTGAACTGAGCGAGCCTGCCTCATGCAGACCGTACAAGACGTTCCGGCGCTGCGCGCCGCGATCCGCGGCTGGCGCACGCAGGGCCAGACGGTGGGTTTCGTGCCGACCATGGGCAACCTGCACGCGGGCCACCAGTCGCTGATCAAGCTGGCGCGCGCGCGCGCCGAACGGGTGGTGGCCAGCGTGTTCGTCAACCCCACCCAGTTCGGGCCGAACGAGGATTACGACCGCTACCCGCGCACCCTGGTGCAGGACCAGGCGGCCCTGGCCGAGCACGATTGCGACCTGCTGTTCGCGCCGGACGTGGCCACGATGTACCCGTTCGGCCCCGCGCACAGCGTCAGCGTGCGCGTGCCGCAGATCACCGACACGCTGGAAGGCGCGCACCGTCCCGGGCATTTCGACGGCATGGCCACCGTGGTGTGCAAGCTGTTCAACCTGGTGCAGCCGGACCTGGCGGTGTTCGGCCAAAAGGACTTCCAGCAGCTGAAGGTGGTCGAGCGGATGGTGCGCGACCTGGGGTTGCCGGTGAAGGTGGTGGCAGCGCCCATCCTGCGCGCCGACGACGGCCTGGCGCTGAGCTCGCGCAACCAGTACCTGGGTGCCGAGGAACGCGCGCGTGCGCCGCTGATCCACGACACCCTGCAGAAGATGCGCGAACTGCTGGCGCAGGGCCACCCGTGGCAGGCCGTCGAGCAGACCGCCGCCGCGCGCCTCGAACGCGCGGGTTTCGTTCCCGATTACGTGGCGATCCGCCGTGCCGAAGACCTGGCCGAGCCGGCCGAGGGCGAGCGCGAAGGGCTGGTGGCGCTGGTGGCGGCCCGCCTGGGCGGCACCCGGCTGATCGACAACTTGCGGCTGGACTGAGCCGGCCGCATATCGAGCCCGTGCCGCTTGATGTTGCGGCGCAGCGTCATCGGTTCGATAATTGCCGACTTTGCAGGATGTCCCTGCCGGAAAGAACGTCATGCACCTGAACATGCTCAAGGCCAAGATCCACCGCGCCACGGTGACCCACGCCGAGTTGCACTACGAAGGCTCGATCGCGATCGACGGTCTGCTGCTGGATGCCTCCGGCATCCGCGAGTACGAGCAGATCCACGCCTGGAACGTCAACAGCGGCCAGCGCTTCGTCACCTACGCGCTGCGCGCCGAGGAAGGCTCGGGCATCATCTCGGTCAACGGCAGCGCCGCGCGCAGTGCGCAGGCCGGCGACATCGTCATCATCGCCGCGTTCGCGCAGCTGAGCGAGGCGGAGCTGGAGCAGTATCAGCCGACCTGCGTCTACATCGCACCGGGTCCGGGCAACCGCATCAGCCACACCAACCGTTCCATCCCCAAGCAGATGGCCGCGGCCTGAACCTTCAACTGCGCTGCTTTGCCAGCGCCCACGCCACATGCTCGCGCACGACCGCCGACGGGTGGTTGGCGCGGGCGGCGAGCGCCGCGATTACCGCTGCTGACTTCGGCGCGTTACCCAGCGCCACCGCGATGTTGCGCAGCCAGCCCTCGTAGCCGGTGCGGCGGATCGCCATGCCTTCGGTGCGCTTGAGGAATTCCTCCTCGCTCCACGCAAACAGCTCGACCAGCTTGGCGCCGTCCAGGCTGTGCCGCGGCGCGAAATCCGGCTCGGCGGTCATCTGAGCGAACTTGTTCCACGGGCAGACCAGCTGGCAGTCGTCGCAGCCGAAGATGCGATTGCCCATCGGCGTGCGCAGCTCTTCCGGAATGCTGCCCTTCAGCTCGATGGTGAGATACGAGATGCAGCGCTTCGCGTCGAGCCGGTACGGCCCCAGGATCGCCTGGGTCGGGCACACCTCGATGCAGCGCGTGCAGCTGCCGCAATGCGCGCTGGCTGGCTCGTCCACCGGCAACGGCAGGTCGGTGTACAGCTCGCCGAGGAAGAAGTACGAGCCGGCGTGGCGGTTGATCAGCACGGTGTGCTTGCCGATCCAGCCCAGCCCCGCGTTGCGCGCCAGCGCCTTTTCCAGCACCGGCGCGGAATCGACGTAGGCGCGATAACCGAAGTCGCCGACCACGCCGTGGATGCGCTCGGCCAGCTTCTGCAGGCGCTGGCGCATCAGCTTGTGGTAGTCGCGGCCTAGCGCGTAGCGCGACACGTAGCCGGCCTCGGCGTCGCCCAGCACGTCCCAGGCGTTCGCGGTGCCGGGCGGGATGTAATCCATGCGTACCGAGATCACCCGCTGCGTGCCCGGCTCCAGTTCGGCCGGGCGGGTGCGCTTGGTGCCGTGGCGGGCCATGTATTCCATCTCGCCGTGATGGTCGCCATCGAGCCAGCGCTGCAGGTGCTGTTCGTCCTCGCCCAGGTCGGTGCCGCTGATGCCGGCGTCGGCGAAACCCAGCTCGATCGCCCAGCGCTTGATGTCGCGGGCGAGCGTGGCGTAATCGGGTGGGGCCTGGATGTCGGTGCCGGACATCCATCTATTGTAGATGCGGCGCATGCCTATAATCCGCGCATGCCTGCTCACCCGTACAGCCGCCATCTGCACACCGTCGAACAGTTGCGCGCGATGGAGCGTGCGGCGTTGTCGGCGCTGGGCATCTCCGGCCCCGAGCTGATGCGTCGCGCGGCCAGCGCCGCTCTGAACAGCCTGCGCCGGCACTGGCCGCAGCTGCAGCAGGTGTGCATCCACTGCGGCCCCGGCAACAACGGCGGCGACGGCTTCCTGCTCGGCGTGCTGGCGCGCGAGGCCGGCCTGCAGGTCGAGCTGGTGGCACTGACCGCTGCCTCGCCCGGCGACGCCGCGGCGGCACGCGCGGCGTGGGAAGCGGGTGGCGGTCGGGTGCGGTTGTGGGATGCGCAGAGCGAGTTGCCCGATGCCGAGCTGCACGTGGACGCGTTGTACGGTATCGGTCTGCATCGCGCGCCGGAGCCGGCAGCGGCGCAGCTGATCGAGGCGATCAACGACAGCGCCTGCCCGGTGCTGGCGCTGGACGTGCCCAGCGGGCTGGATGCGGATACCGGCAGCTGTCCCGGCGCGGCGATCCGCGCGCAGGTCACGGTGACCTTCGTCGCCGGCAAGCGCGGGCTGCATACCGGTCGCGCGGTCGACCAGGTAGGCGTGCTCGAACTGGCCACCCTGGGCGTGCCGGACAGCGTCCATGCCGACATGCTGCCCGACGCGCGGTTGCTGGTTGCCGAAGCCTTGCCGCCGCGCGCCCGCTACGCGAACAAGGGCAGCTACGGCCATGTGCTGGTGATCGGTGGCGAATACGGCATGGCCGGCGCGGTACGCCTGGCCGGCGAGTCGGCGTTGCGCGCCGGCGCCGGCCTGGTCAGCGTGGCGACCCGCGCCGACCACGTGTTCGCACTGAATGCGGTGCGGCCGGAACTGATGGCGCACGGGGTGGATGGACCGCAGGCGCTGGCGCCGCTGCTCGAACGGGCCAGCGTGCTGGCGCTGGGGCCGGGCCTGGGGCAGGCCGCCTGGGGCCACGCGCTATGGCTGACCGCGCTGGACGCGGGCAAGCCGCTGGTGCTCGACGCCGACGGCCTGAACCTGCTGGCCCGCGAGCCGCGCCGGTTCGGTGCGCCGACCGTGCTGACGCCGCACCCGGGCGAGGCGGCACGCTTGCTGGAGGTGTCCACCGCTGCCGTGGAGCGCGACCGTTTCGCCGCGGTGCGCGAATTGGCGCGACGCTACGCCGCGGTCGTCGTGCTGAAAGGCGCCGGCAGCCTGATCGCCGATCCGGATGGACGTCTGGACGTCTGTCCGTGGGGTAACCCCGGCATGGCCTCGGGCGGCATGGGCGACCTGCTCACCGGCATCGTGGCGGCCCTGCTGGCGCAGGGTTGCGGCGCCTGGCAGGCGGCTTGCCTCGGCGTCGGCTTGCATGCGCGGGCCGGCGATCGTGCCGCCCAGCAGGGCGAGCGCGGCTTGCTGGCCGGCGACCTGCTGGCTCCCCTGCGTGCCCTCGGCAACGGCATGACGGGCTATGAGCATGATTGAATCCATCGATACCGACCTGGCCTGGACATTGCCCGACGAGGCAGCCACGGCGGCGCTGGCCGCGCGCCTGGCCGATCTGCTGGACGACGGCCTGGTGCTGTACCTGCATGGCCCGCTGGGCGCTGGCAAGACCAGTTTCGCGCGCGCCCTGTTGACCGCGCTGGACGTGGGCGAGCGGGTCAAGAGCCCCACCTACAGCCTGATCGAAGGCTATGCGACGCGTGATCGCCCAGCCTGGCACCTGGACCTCTACCGGATCGCCGACCCCGGTGAACTGGAATGGCTGGGCCTCGATGCGCTGGCCGAGCCGGCCGCGCTGGTGCTGGTGGAATGGCCCGAGCGCGGCGCCGGGGCGCTGCCGGCAGCCGACCTTGACGTACGTCTGGACTATGCCGGCCAGGGGCGTCGGGTGTCGTTGCGCGCGCGTACCGCCCGCGGCGAGCGGCTGCTGGCGCGGCTGGCCAAGTCCTGATTTTCCCTGAAAAAATTGCCGACGGCGGGGCAGGCAAGGATCCGTTACGGATGTGCCACTTGCACCCCATAACTTGACGCAGCGTGATGAATGATGCGCAGGTTATGGATATTCAAGGGAAAGTATCTTGCATTCCTCGCAAGGCTGCGTTTCAATGCCGCGTCATGAGGGGTCAGCTGAACAACCGGTGCGGATGGGCTGTCGTCGCGATCCTGGCGGCGCTGCCGCTGTGTGCGGCGCAGGCAGCGGAACTGGAAGGCGCGCGGGCCTGGGCCGGCCCCGAATACACCCGCGTGGTGCTCGACGCCTCCGGCCCGCTGCGTTACTCGATCAGCCAGAAGGATGGCCAGGTCGTGGTGGACCTGCCCGGCAGCCGGGCGGCCCGCGGTTTTTCCAGCCCGGCCGCCCAAGGCCTGTATCGCGGCATGAGCCACGCCCGGGTCGGCGACGGCCTGCAACTGACCGCGAAGGTCGACCCGGCCAGCCACCTGAAGAGTTTCGTGCTGAAGCCGGCCAGCGGCACGGCCTACCGGCTGGTACTGGACCTGTATCCGGCCGGTGACGGTGCCGGCATCGCCGCCGCTGCGGCGCCGCACCGTGCCGCCGCACCGGCGGCCGTCACCAAGACGCCGGCGGTGCTTCCGTCGTACAGCAACCCCACGCACAGCCGCCGGGTGGCGGCCGAGCAGGCGGCGGCGATGCTCGATGGCCAGCGCCAGGTGGTGGTGGCGATCGATGCCGGCCACGGCGGCAAGGACCAGGGCGCGCATGGTCCCGGCGGCACGCTGGAGAAAAACGTCACGCTGGCGGTGGCGCGCGAACTGGCGGCGCAGATCAACCGCCAGCCCGGCATGAAGGCCGTGCTGACCCGCGACAGCGACTTCTTCATCCCGCTCACGCAGCGTTATCGGATTGCCCGCGAACACAATGCGGACCTGTTCGTGTCGATTCACGCGGACGCATTCACCAGCGACGACGCCCGTGGTTCGTCGGTGTGGGTACTGTCGCCGCGCGGCAAGACCAGCGAGGCCGCGCGCTGGCTGGCCGACCGCGAGAACCGCGCCGACCTGATCGGCGGCACCACCCTGGACGACAAGGACGACAGCCTGGCCAAGGTGCTGCTCGACCTGCAGCAGGGTTGGGCGATGCAGGCCAGCGACGTGGTCGCTGGCAACGTGTTGAAGGCACTGGCCCAGTTGGGACCGACCCACCGCGGCTATGTCGAGCGCGCGAATTTCGTGGTGTTGCGTTCGCCGGACGTGCCCTCGATCCTGGTCGAGACCGCGTTCATCAGCAATCCCGCCGAGGAGCGCAAGCTGCGTGATCCGGCGCACCAGAAGAAGCTCGCCGAGGCGGTGATGGGCGGCGTGCGGAATTATTTCGAATCCACGCCGCCGCCCGGCACCTGGTTCGCGGCCGAGGCTGCGCGTCGCAATGGCGTGCAACTGGCTTCCGGTGCGACTGCCGGCGCAGGCAAGGTGGCGGCGTCGGCCAGCCGGTCTGTGGCTCGTGCGCAGGAGCCCGCGCACGACGTGCACAAGGTCGGCCACGGCGAGAGCCTGGGCAGCATCGCGCGGCAGTATGGCGTCAGCGTCAGCGCATTGAAGAACGCCAACCGGATCAACAGCAACACGGTGCGCGCAGGCACCACGCTGACCATCCCCGCCGGCTGATCCCGGCTGCGCCAGCGGCCTGGCCGGCGATCGCTGCTAAAGTTCGCGGATGACCGTCATCCGCCCGCTTCCCCCCGAGCTCATCAACCAGATCGCCGCCGGTGAAGTCATCGAGCGCCCGTCCTCGGTGGTCAAGGAACTGGTCGAGAACAGCCTCGACGCCGGCGCCACCCGCATCGAGGTGGAGATCGAGGCCGGCGGCGCGCGGCTGATCCGCGTGCGCGACGACGGCGACGGCATCCATGCCGACGAACTGCCGCTGGCGGTGGCCTCGCATGCGACCAGCAAGATCGGCAGTTTCGACGACCTGGAACATGTCGCCAGCATGGGCTTCCGCGGCGAGGCGCTGGCCTCGGTATCGTCGGTGGCGCGCTTCGCGCTGACCTCGCGCGTGCGCGACCAGGACGCCGCCTTCCGCATCGAGGTCGATGGCGGCGGGCTGCAGGCGGCGCGTCCGGCGCAGCATCCGCAAGGCACCAGTGTCGAGGTGCGCGACCTGTTCTACAACGTGCCGGCGCGCAAGAAGTTCATGCGCGCCGAACGCACCGAATTCGCGCATATCGACGACCTGCTGAAATCGCTGGCGCTGGCGCGCAGCTCGGTGGAGTTCCGGCTCAGTCACAACGGCAAGCCGGTGCGTATCTGGAAGGCGGCGTGCGACGAACAGGCGCAGCTGGTGCGCGTGGCCGAGGTGCTCGGCGAGGAGTTCCCGGCGCAGAGCCTGCGCATCGACCACGCCGCGGCGGGCCTGCACCTGTCCGGCTGGGTCGGTCTGCCCACCGCGTCGCGCGCGCAGGCCGACGCGCAATATTTCTACGTCAACGGCCGGCTGGTGCGCGACCGCATCGTCGCCCACGCGGTGCGCCAGGCCTACGCCGACGTGCTGTTCCACGGTCGTCACGCCGCGTTCGTGCTGTATCTGGAACTGGATCCGGCCGGGGTCGACGTGAACGTGCATCCGGCCAAGCACGAGGTGCGTTTCCGCGAGCAGCGGCTGGTGCACGACTTCCTGTTCCGCACCCTGCACGAGGCGCTGGCGCAGACACGTGCGGGGCAGGTGGCCTCGCCGGTGCAGGCGGAGGACGGCCATCTGCGCCTGGCCAGCGCCAGCGCTTCGCCGCCGCCCGGCATGCCGGCGGTCGCCGCGGCGTCGGCTTGGCTCGGGCGTGCCGGGCAGAGCCGGCTGGCGCTGGGCGTGCGCGAGGCTCCGCTGGCCGACTACGCCGCCCTGCTGGGCGAGTCGCCGCGCATGGCCGGCACCGCACCGATGCCGGCCGCCGACGACGCCGAATCGCCGCCGCTGGGCTACGCCATCGCGCAGCTGAAGAGCATCTACGTGCTGGCCGAGAATGCGCACGGCCTGGTGCTGGTGGACATGCACGCGGCGCACGAGCGGATCACCTACGAGAAGCTGAAGTCCGGCCGCGTCACCAGCAACCTGCGCTCGCAGGTGCTGCTGGTGCCGCTGTCGATCGCGGTCAGCGCGAAGGAGGTGGCGGCCGCCGAGGAACATGCCGAGGCGCTGGCCGAGTGGGGGCTGGAATTGTCGCGCAGCGGCCCGGCGACGATCGTGGTGCGGCGCATTCCCGCGCTGCTGGAAGGCGCCGACGTGGGCCAGCTCAGCCGTGACGTGTTGTCCGAACTGGCCCAGCACGGCAGCTCGCGCCGGCTGCAGGAGCTGGAGAACGAACTGCTCTCCACCATGGCCTGCCATGGCTCGGTGCGTGCGGGACGGCGTCTGACCATCCCCGAGATGAATGCGCTGCTGCGCGAGATGGAGGCGACCGAACGCTCCGGGCAGTGCAATCATGGGCGTCCGACTTGGGTCCAGCTGAGTCTGGCCGAGCTCGACAAGTTGTTCATGCGCGGCCGTTGACGCGCCTTCAAGAAAACATTGCCGGAGATATTGATGATACGTACCAGCCTGTTTGTTGCCGCCGCCATCCTGGGAGTCGCCACCGTGCCAGCCGCCACCATCGACAACTACAAGCAAAGCATCGAGCAGTGGCGTGCCGGGCGGATCGAGCGGCTCACCGCGGCGGACGGCTGGCTGAGCCTGATCGGGCTGGAGTGGCTGAAGGAAGGCGCGAACCGCGTCGGCAGCGCCGCCGATAACGACATCGTGCTGGGCACCGGGCCGGCGCACCTGGGCGTGGTCACGCTGGCGCACGACGGCAGCGTGCGCATGGTGCTGGACAAGCACAATGGCGCGACGATCGACGGCAAGGCCGTGGCCGAAGCGCCGCTGGTGGATGACGCCCAGGTTGCCGGCGACGCTGCGCCGACGCGGGTGGCGTTCGGCAGCGCGAGCTTCTACGTGATCGACCGCGACGGCCGCAAGGGGCTGCGGGTCAAGGACACGGAAGCGCCATCGCGCAAGCACTTCGCCGGCATCGACGCGTTCCCGGTCGACCCGTCGT
The DNA here is from genome assembly GCF_000473345.1 of Rhodanobacter sp. OR87. NCBI lineage: Bacteria > Pseudomonadati > Pseudomonadota > Gammaproteobacteria > Lysobacterales > Rhodanobacteraceae > Rhodanobacter > Rhodanobacter sp. OR87. The sequence continues at coordinate 90,351 of NZ_AXBJ01000006.1, read as the reverse complement.
GGCGGATCGAGGCGACCTGGCTGCCGGCGGCACCGGGCGAGACGCTGGAGATGGGCACGGTGATTGGCACCGTCGACAAGTACCCGGTGCCGGGCAAGCTGGAGTTCACCCGCGACGGCAAGCGCTTCGAGATTCTGCCGGTGATCGAGGTGCCGGGCGACGCGCAATACTTCATCGTGTTCGCCGACCGCACCAGCGGCAGGGAAACCTACGGTGCCGCGCGCTTCCTGTACATCGACCCGCCCAGGGACGGCAAGGTCGTGCTGGACTTCAACAAGGCCTACAACCCGCCGTGCGCGTTCACCCCGTTCGCCACCTGCCCGCTGGCGCCGCCGGAAAACCGTTTGGATCTGAGAGTGACGGCCGGCGAGAAAAAATACGCTGGCGCGCATTGACAGTTGTCGGCGATGGTGGGGCGTGACCTCGCAAATTGCGCTTGACAATTTCGATTGACAGAACTAGTGGTTGCCACGGGTAGGCGTGACTACATGGCTTGCCGGTTTCTTTGAAGTGAGGGATTACTCATGAAACGCGCTGTAATTCTGTTGTCGATGGTGGCTTTTTTGCTGTGCATGGGATCTGCCATCGCGTTTGATTCGCCTGCCTCTGGAGCGCAAGTGGTCCGCATCACTACCACGCGCCATATTGCGGCTGGAACTGCCGAGTACGCACAAGTTCAGGCTTTTCTCCAACATCCAGACATGGATCTTCGAACCAGCCAGAGTGCCATGGGTGACTTCACGCAGCTGGGCGATTTTGTGGTCACATGGTCAAGGCAGGTGAATGGACCTACATTGGTCGGGACAATCAGCCCTCAGGCTTCGGTGCCTGAGCCGCCATTTCCACCCCCGGGAGGTCATCATGCCGTCGGCGATACCTACAAGGTATCGACTTGTCTCTCGGGATATACCCAAGAGTGGGAATACACGTATGTCCATTATCCTGATGGATCGTCCGGTTGGGAGTTGACGGAATACAAGAGGAACGTGACCAACTCCTGCTCGCGTGCGACATAAGCAGATTTTGCGAAACGAGTTGCGGCTCAGCAAAGCGGAGGCCCTGTTGTCTGATGCCCTGATGTAAAGCGGAGGCGCTACCTGCCTTGCGAACTGCGCCTCCGCTCTTGTCACTTGTCCTCGGCGGTTTCAGCGTCCCTTGAACTCGGCCTTGCGTTTCTGCAGGAACGCCGTGGTGCCCTCGCGCATGTCCTCGGTGGAAAACGCCAGTGCGAAGCCCTGCGTCTCGAACTCCAGGCCCTGGTCGATGGCGCTCTCGCCGCCTTGCAGCACGGCGTCGAGGATGCCGGCGGCGGCCAGCGGCGCGGCGGCGGCAAGCTGGTCGGCCAGCGTGGTCACGGCGTCGTCCAGCGCCTCGGGCGCCACCACGCGAGTGACGATGCCCAGCTCGTACGCGCGCTGCGCGCTGATCGGCGCGCCGGTCAGGCACAGCTCCAGCGCGGCGCCACGACCGGCCAGCCGCAGCAGCCGCTGGGTGCCGCCGAAGCCGGGGATCAGGCCGAGGTTGATCTCCGGCTGACCGAACTTTGCCTTCTCGCTGGCCACGCGCAGGTGGCAGGCCATTGCCAGCTCCATGCCGCCACCCAGGGCGAAGCCCTGCACGCGCGCGATCACCGGCTTGCCGAGCCGCTCGATCGACGCCATCAGGCGCTGCCCGGCGCGCGAGAAACCCTGCGCCTGCACGCTCGTGTAGCCGTTCATCTCGGCAATGTCGGCGCCGGCGACGAAGGCCTTTTCGCCCGCGCCGGTCAGCACCACCACACGCACGGCGTCATCCTGCGCGGCCTGCGCGAACACCAGGCTCAGCTCGTTGAGGGTGTCGCGGTTCAGTGCGTTGAGCTTGTCCGGGCGGTTGACGACGATCGTGCGGACGGCGCCGCGGTTGCTGATTTCCAGATTGCGGTAGGCCATGGGCCGGCTCCTGACGGTGGTTAGTCCGCGATGGTAGCAGTGGGAACCTTTGCCGCCGCGGGGTTTCTCAAGCCACGAACGCCGGCGCTGCACGAAGCGCGCTGACCGCTTAGGATGAACCGTCAGGATCGACTGTCCGATAGGGAAGGGCCCGGTGGAGAAAGGCATGACACATCTGCGTTGCGGGTTGCTCGGCGCAGCGCTGTTGCTGGGCGGCGCGGCACATGCGCAGAGCGCCGCGTCGGCGCCGGCAACGAAGCCCGACAAGGTGAAGTTGTCGTACGCGATCGGCTACCAGATCGGCAGCCAGTTTGCCGACGGCAAGCCGGACGTGGAAATCCCGGTGCTGCTGCGGGCGATCCAGGATGCCTACGCCAGGCGCCACCCCAGCGTATCGATGCAGGACATGCATCAGCAATTGCAGCGGCTCGACCAGCAGATGCACGCCGATGCGCTGGCCGAGTTCAAGCGGGTCGCCGCCGCCAACGCGCGCAAGAGCGCACAGTACCTGGCGCAGAACCGGCAGCGGCCCGGCGTGGTGCAGCTGCCGTCGGGTATCCAGTACGCCGTGCTCAGCGCGGGCAGCGGCAAGGCCAGCCCCACGGTGACCAGCACGGTCACCGTGAACTACCGCGGCATGCTGGTGGACGGCACCGAATTCGACAGCACCTGGGCGCATGGCGCGCCGGTCAGCTTCACCGTCGACAAGGTGATCCGCGGCTGGCAGGACGTGATCCCGCGCATGCATGTGGGCGATCGCTGGAAGGTGGTGATCCCGCCGCAACTGGCCTACGGCGAAACCGGCGCGCTGCCGCGGATCGGGCCGAACGAGGCGCTGGTGTTCGAGATCGAGCTGCTCGCGATCAAGCCGGATACGGGCAAGCCCTGAAAGCCGACGCCAACCCCGCGGTGGTAGCATGGCGGGGCATGTCGAACACCCCGCATCCCGCCGAACCGCCGCCCTTGACGCCCTGCATCGGCACCTGCCGGCTGGATGCGCGCGGCTATTGCGTCGGCTGCCGGCGCACCGGCGAGGAGATCGGCCGCTGGCGTGCGATGGGCGACGCCGAACGGCTGCGCGTGATGCGCGAGATCCTGCCGCTGCGCAGGGTGCCATGATCGACCAGCTGGTCAGTGCACTGCGACCGTTGTCGACGCCGCCGATCGGACCGGGCTGGAACCACGCGGACATGTCCCGCTTGCTCGGCAACAGCGAGCGCCTGCCGGCCGCGGTATTGATGGGTTTTCGCGAAGGCGTGCAGCCGCGGCTGGTGCTGACCGTGCGCACCGACCACCTGCAGGCGCATGCCGGCCAGGTCGCGTTTCCCGGCGGGCGCAGCGATCCCGGTGACGGCGACGCGCTGGCCACCGCGCTGCGCGAAAGCGAGGAGGAAATCGGTCTCGATCGCACGCTGGTGACGCCGCTGGGCTACCTCGACCGCTTCGAGACGATCAGCGGCTACTGCATCACCCCGGTGGTGGCGCGGATCGCCGCCGAGGCCAGGTTGTATCCGGCGCCGGCCGAGGTAGCCGAGGTGTTCGAGGTGCCGCTGGCGTTCCTGCTGGAACCGGCGAACCTGCGCCGCTACACCATGGAGTTCCGCGGCCATCGCCGGCCGATGGTGGAATTCGTCCACGGCGGCCACCGTATCTGGGGCGCCACCGCCGCGATGCTGTACAACCTGCTCGAAAGGATGGGACGGACATGACGCTGAAAACCACCCTGATCGACGTCGCCGCGCTGGCCGCGTTGCCGGCGAGCGACGTGCTGATCGTCGACTGCCGCGTCGACCTGGTCGACCGCGCGCAGGGCGAGCGCAGCTACCTGGCCGGGCACGTTCCCGGCGCCGTGTTCGCCGACCTGGAGCGCGACCTTTCCGACATGTCGCGCGTGCCCGCGGGACTGGGCCGGCATCCGCTGCCGACGGCGGCGGCGTTCAGTGCCGTGCTCGGCCGCTGGGGCTGGGTGCCTGGCCTGCAGGTGGTGTGCTACGACACCGGGCCGGGCGCGTTGGCGGCGGCGCGGCTGTGGTGGCTGCTGCGCCTCGCCGGCGTACGGGAGGTGGCGGTGCTCGACGGCGGTTTCGCCGCATGGCAGGCGGCCGGGCAGCCGCTGGAAACCGCCGCCCATCGGCGCACGTCCACCGCGGTGGCGCTGGCCTGGGATGCGCGGCAGGTGATCGTCGATCACGCCGCCCTGCATGCCGCGCCGGCGCCGCTGCTGCTCGATGCCCGCGCCGCCGCGCGCTACCGTGGCGACGTCGAGCCGCTGGATCGCGCCGCCGGCCACGTGCCCGGCGCGCGCAACCGGCCGTACCTCGACAACCTGTGCGCCGACGGCCACTTCAAGCCGCCGGCGCAGCTGCGCGAGGAATTCGCCGCGGTGCTGGGCGATACCGCGCCCGACCGGGTCGTGCACATGTGCGGCTCCGGCGTCACCGCCTGCTACAACCTGCTGGCGATGGAACACGCCGGCCTGCACGGCTCGCGGCTGTACGCGCCGTCGTGGAGCGGCTGGGTCAGTGATCCGTCGCGGCCGGTAGCGACAGGCTGACGGGCAGGAGCGCAGCCTGTCCACAAGGGACTTCCTTCGCTCGCGCGCGATGCGCTGATGTCGATCGGAGCCAAGAGCATCGCGCGCCGGGTGCGCTCCTGCAGCGCATTCATTTCTTCTCTTTGAGCCGCGCGACCAGTTGCTGCAGCACCGCCTGCGTCTGCGGATGGAAGAACGCGTCGACGAAATCGTCCAGCGGCAGCGCGTCCATGTCCGCGTAGGCGGCGGCGAGGTCGGCGCGGGCCAGCGCGCGGGTGGTCAGCATCGCGTGCGAGGGCAGCGCCAGCAGGTCGCCGAGCCAGCGGACCGCGCGGGTGGTGACCTGGTCGACGCCGGTGAGCTCGTCGACGAAACCGCAGGCAAGCGCCGCGGATGATTCGATCATTGCGCCGGCGACCAGCAGCCGTTCGGCGCGGTAAGTGCCGACCACGCGGCGCAGCGCCAGCTGGATCGCCTCGGGCACGATCAGCCCGACCTGCACCTCGTTGAGGCCGATCCGGTACGGCCCTTCGGCCATCACCCGGTAGTCGCAGAACAGCGCCAGCACCGCGCCGCCGGCCGGGCTGTGGCCGGTGATCGCCGCCACCAGCGGGATCGGCGCACGGGCGAGCGTGCCGCACAGTGCGAAGAACTCGCGCCAGTATTCGCGTACGCCGGCGCGGTCGCGTTGCAGCAGGGCCGGCACGTCGACGCCGGCGGAGAATAGCCCCGGCGCGCCGGACAGCACGATGCCGCGCACGCCGCCCTGCACGGCATCGTCGACGGCGGCACGCAGCGCGCGCAGCAGTTCCAGGTTCAGTGCGTTTACCGGCGGGCGGGCGAGCTGGATCTCGCGGATGCCGTGGTCGTGGTTGCCGAGGTTGAGCATGAAAAACTCCGGTCGGGGTTATTGCGGTTGTTCGTCGGCGGTCCAGCGGTAGCGCACCGCATAGTCCAGCGCGGCCTTGCCGCCGGCCGGCACTTCGATGCGGAACTCCAGCGTGTCCGGCGTCTGTGCGCTCGGCTTGCTGCTGGAGGAGACCAGCGTCCACTGGCGCCAGCGGCCGGGATGCTCGCGCACGGTCACCGTGCGGGCGCTGTCGCCGGCGTTGCCGAGAGTGATGCGGAACGCCTCGTCCAGCGTGCGGCCGGCCTTGTCCACCTGGAAGGCGGTGCGCTCGCGTGCCGCGCGCAGGTCGAAGGCGGTGCCCAGCGTGATGCTGGCGTCGCTGCCTTTCGGAGTGTCCTCGATGCGGCCTTCGCCGATGAACTGCGGCGTGCCGTGGCGGTCGGCGGTGAGCACGCGCAGGTAGCCGGCCGGCAGGCTGTCGAACGCTTTCAGCTTCAGCGTGCTGACGATGGCGCTGCCGCCGCCCGGGTTGTAGTCGCGTTCGAGGATCGGCCGTGGCGGCTGGTAGCGGTTGCCGTTTTCGTACAGCGCGGTGCGTTCGCAGTCCAGCGTGCGGTCGACATACAGCGGCACCTGGCTGACGCTGCCGTCGGGCAGTTCGACCGTGCCGGGCAGGGTGTAGCTGCGGTAGTCGCCGAGGCTGTCCTGCTGCGGCAGGGTTTCGGCCTTCGCGCTGTAGCCGCGCGCCATCGACGCCATCGGCCGCGGTGCCGAGGCCTTGGCCATGTTCGGTTCGCCGGCAATCAGGGTGACTTGCGCATCGTGCCAGTCGCGGCCGCTGCGGTTGGCGATGCTGGCGCGCGACTCGAAGCGCATGCGGCAGGCTGCGCCAGGCTGCAGCGTGGCCACGTACGCGGCGCGCCAGCCGAGGCCGGCGGTGGGGTAGCTGAGCACGGCGCGGGCCTGGCCAGCACGCGCAGCGTCCACGCGCAGGCTGAGGCTGGAGCCGAGCGGAAAGCCGCCTTCGGCACTGCGCACGGCGGCGTAGTCGCGCACCAGCGTGGTGCCGGTGGTGCCGCGCACCAGCAAGCCGTTGCCTGCGCGCAACAGGGTACCGCCGGCCAGCGCTTCGCCGCTGCCGCCGAGCACGCTCACCTCGTGTCCGACCAGACCGCTCAGCGCTGCGCCCGCACCTTGCGCCAGCAGCAGGCGCTGCGAGATCACCTTCGCGTTGCCGTCGGGAAAGCCCAGCGCCAGCGCCTCGGCGTCGAGCGCGTTCGGCAGGTCGCCGACCACCACGTCGTGGACGCCGGCGGCGAGGTTCAGCGAACGCTGCTCGCGTACCACCGCGTAGCCTTCGTCGACGTCGCCGCCGCCCTGGCTGGCGTACAGCGCGGGGCTGTTGCTGCGATACAGGGTGAGTGCCGTGCTGTCGGTGGCCCGTGCCGTCGATGCGCCGGCCAGGGCGGCCAGGCAGGCGAGGGCAAGAGCGGGGCGATGTGCTGTCGTCATGAGGCGCCTTCCATCGTGGGGACCGAATCGCCATCATAGCGACGGCGCGGGCAGGCCGTGCGTCGATCGCGTCACTGCGTGTCCGGGATGCGCCCGGCCGCGGGCCCGGTGCACCGCCGGTCAGGATTGTCCAAGCGTCGAGGGCACCGATTCACTATCGTGCTGCGCGAATTCCCACCGGCGAGCGGACATGCCTGCACCTTCGACGATCGACATTGCGCCTGCCCGCCTGCCGGACGACATTGAGCTCGTGCGCGGCTTGTTCGCGGAATACATCGCCGGTCTCGGCGTTGATCTTTCCTTCCAGGACGTGGGCGCGGAACTGGCGCAACTGCCCGGCAAGTACGCCCTGCCGCGGGGCGTGATCCTGCTCGCGCGCGACGGCGCGGGAGCGGCGCTGGGCTGCGTGGCGCTGCGGCCCTGGCGGCAGCCGGGCGTGGGCGAGATCAAGCGCCTCTACGTGAAGCCCGCGGCGCGCGGGCAGGCGCTGGGGCGGCGGCTGGCCGAGGCGGCGATCGCGTGGGCTGCCCAGGCCGGCTACGCGCGCGTGCTGCTGGACACGCTGGCTTCGATGCAGGCGGCCCGGCAGCTCTACGTCGCGCTGGGGTTTCGTCCGGTAGCGCCGTATTACGACAACCCGGTGCCGGGTACCTTGTACATGGCGTTGGAACTGGGGCCGGGCGCGGCCTAGGCGGCCATGGCCCAGCCTGCACGGAAGGCGGCCGGGGTCAGGCCGAACGTCTTCACGAATTCGCGGTTGAGATGGGCCTGGTCGCAGAAGCCGGCGTCGAGCGCCGCCTCGATGATCGGTGCGCGCTGATGCAGCAGCGTCTTCGCCTTGTGCACGGCCAGCAGGACGTGGAAGTTGTGCAGGCTGCTGCCGGTCGCGCGGCGGAACGCACGCGCCAGGTGGCCGGCGGAAACCGCGCAGGCCTGCGCGATCGCCTCCACGTCGGTACGCAGCGAAGCTCGTTCGGCCAGCAGGGCCATCGCCTGGACGCCGAGCGCATCGAGGGCGCCTGGCGTGGCGGCGTCGTTTGCGGCGGGCGGCACGAAGCGTGAGCTGAAAGCCCAGCCGCTGCCATCCACTGGCTCGAAACGATGGATCACGCCGGCCGGCACCACGACGGTATTGCCGGCGACCACCTCGCGGCAGGCGTCGGGAAGGCGCAGCCGCGCCCGTCCCGCCAACACTTGCACGACTTCGTCGCCGGCGTGGAAATGCGGCCGGAAGCGCCAGGCATGGCGCGCACCGGCGATCGTTTCGATCCGGCCGGAACCGGTTGCGCTGACCGCGAAGGACGTGCGGGCGAGGGCGGTGCGCATGGGTCGTTCATCCCACGGCGATGCGGATCGCCTCGGGCAACGGCACCGGCTTGCCGCTGGCCGGATCCATCCACACCATCACCACGTGGCCGTCGCAGTACAGCTGGTCGGGGTGTTCGGCGTCGAGCACTCGATGGGTGATCGTCATCGAGCTGTTGCCCATGCGCTCGCAGAACAGCTGCACCTGCAACTGCGCCGGCCAGGCGATCGGGCGGCGGTAGTTGACCTGGCTGGCGGCCATCACCGGCATCGCGTGGTCGTCGAACCACGGCCCGGGTACATGGCTCAGCCACTGCAGCCGAGCCTCTTCCAGGTAGGTGAGGTAGTTGGAGTTGTTGACGTGGTTGAACGCGTCGAGGTCGCGCCAGCGCACGCCGATCGAGGCGACGTGCAGCGGCTGGCCGGTGTCGGCGGCCGGCTCGGTCGTGCCGCTGGCGTCGGCGGTCCGGGTCGGGCTCATGATGATTTCTTCTTCCCGCGCATCGGCTTGTACTTGTCGGCCGAGGCGATGTGCTTGGTGGCGGCCTTGACCCGCTGGGCGGTGCCGGGCTTTTTCGGCTTGGCCGGTTTCAGGTGCGGCGCGAGGAAGTGGCCGGTGTGTGATTCGGGCGTGGCGGCCACGGTCTCCGGCGTACCGGCAACCAGGATGCGGCCGCCGCCGGCACCGCCCTCGGGGCCGAGATCGACGACCCAGTCGGCGGTCTTGATCACGTCCAGGTTGTGCTCGATCACCACCACGGTGTTGCCCTGGTCGACCAGCTGGTGCAGCACGTCGAGCAATTGCTCGATGTCGTGGAAGTGCAGTCCGGTGGTGGGCTCGTCGAGGATGTACAGGGTGTTGCCGGTGTCGCGCTTGGACAGTTCCTTGGACAGTTTCACGCGCTGCGCCTCGCCGCCGGACAGCGTGGTCGCGCTCTGGCCGAGCTTGATGTAGTCGAGGCCCACCGCGCGCAGCGTGTCGAGCTTGCGCGCGATGGTCGGCACGTTCTCGAACAGCTTCAGCGCGTCCTCCACCGTCATGTCGAGCACGTCGGCGATGGTGTGGCCCTTGTACAGGATCTCCAGCGTCTCGCGGTTGTAGCGCTTGCCGTGGCAGGCGTCGCAGGGCACGTAGACGTCGGGCAGGAAATGCATCTCGACCTTGAGCATGCCGTCGCCCTCGCAGGCCTCGCAGCGGCCGCCGCGCACGTTGAAGCTGAAGCGGCCCGGCGTGTAGCCGCGTGCGCGCGCCTCGGGTACCTGCGAGAACATGTCGCGCAGCGGAGTGAACAGGCCGGTGTAGGTGGCGGGGTTGGAGCGCGGCGTGCGGCCGATCGGCGACTGGTCGATGTCGACCACCTTGTCGAACAGCTCCAGCCCGGTCACCGACTGGAACGGCGCCGGCTGCGCGCTGGCGCCGTTGAGTTCGGCCGCGGCAAGGCGGAACAGGGTGTCGTTGACCAGGGTCGACTTGCCCGAGCCGGACACGCCGGTGACGCAGGTGAACAGCCCGGCCGGGATCGCCAGGTCGACGTTCTTCAGGTTGTTGCCGCTGGCGCCGTTCAGGCACAGCCAGTAGGCGTCGTCGTTGGGCAGGCGGCGCTGTTTCGGCACCTCGATCGCCCGCTCACCGGAGAGGAACTGGCCAGTGACCGAGCGCGGCGAGTCGAGCATGTCCTGCACGCTGCCCTGCGCCACGATCTCGCCGCCGTGCACGCCGGCACCGGGGCCGATGTCGAGCACGTGGTCGGCCATGCGGATCGCGTCCTCGTCGTGCTCGACCACGATCACCGTGTTGCCGAGGTCACGCAGGCGGGTCAGCGTGCCGAGCAGGCGTTCGTTGTCGCGCTGGTGCAGGCCGATCGAGGGTTCGTCCAGCACGTACATCACGCCGACCAGGCCGGCGCCGATCTGGCTGGCCAGGCGGATGCGCTGCGCCTCGCCGCCAGACAGCGAGTCGGCCTGGCGGTCCAGGGTGAGGTAGTTCAGGCCCACGTCGTTGAGGAAGCTCAGCCGCTCGCGGATTTCCTTGACGATCTTCACCGCGATCTCGCCGCGCCAGCCGGCGAGCTTCAGCTCCTCGAAGAACGCCAGCGCGTCGTCGATCGAGCGCGCGGTGAGCGAGGGCAGGGCGTGGTCGGCCACGAACACGTTGCGGGCCGAGCGGTTCAGCCGCTGGCCGGCGCACTCCGGGCAGGGCTGGTCGCTGATGTACTTGGCCAGCTCTTCGCGCACCGCGGCGGATTCGGTTTCCTTGTAGCGCCGCTCCAGGTTCGGCAGGATGCCCTCGAACGCGTGCTCGCGGGTGACCTTGCCGCCGCGTTCGGTGATGTAGCGGAACGCGATCCTGTCCTTGCCGCTGCCGTACAGGATGGCCTTCTGGACGTCCGCGGGAAGCTTGTTCCACGGCGTGTCCACGTCGAAGCCGTAGTGCGTGGCCAGCGACAGGATCAGCTGGAAGTAGTGCGCGTTGCGCCGGTCCCAGCCGCGCACCGCCCCGTTGGACAGCGGCAGTTCGGGGTGGCCGACCACGCGCGCCGCATCGAACACCTGGGTCACGCCCAGGCCGTCGCAGGACGGGCAGGCGCCGATCGGCGAGTTGAACGAAAACAGCCGCGGCTCCAGCTCGGGCAGCGAGTAGTCGCAGACCGGGCAGGAATAGCGTGACGAGAGCATCTGCTCCTTCGCGTTGGCACCGGCGTCCATGTTGGCCAGGATCACCAGTCCGTCGCCCAGCCGTAGCGCGGTCTCGAACGATTCGGCCAGGCGCTGCTTGATGTCCTCGCGCGGACGGAAACGGTCGATCACCACCTCGATGGTGTGCTTCTGCCGCAACGTCAGCGGCGGCACCGCATCCAGGTCGAACACGGTGCCGTCGACGCGCGCGCGCACGAAACCCTGTGCACGCAACTGCTCGAACACCTGCACATGCTCGCCCTTGCGCTCGCGGATCACCGGCGCCAGCAGCATGTAGCGCTGCTCAGGGTCGAGCGCCAGGGTGGCGTCGACCATCTGGCTCACCGTCTGCGCCTCCAGCGGAATGCCGTGATCGGGGCAGCGCGGCGTGCCGACGCGGGCGTACAGCAGGCGCAGATAGTCGTACACCTCGGTGATCGTGCCGACGGTGGAGCGCGGGTTGTGCGAGGTGGATTTCTGCTCGATCGAGATGGCCGGCGACAGGCCTTCGATGTGGTCGACGTCGGGCTTCTCCATCATCGACAGGAACTGCCGTGCATAGGACGATAGCGACTCGACGTAGCGGCGCTGGCCTTCGGCGTAGATGGTGTCGAACGCCAGCGAGGATTTGCCGGAGCCGGACAGGCCGGTGATCACGATCAACTGGTCGCGTGGCAGGTCGAGGTCGATGTTCTTGAGGTTGTGCGTGCGTGCGCCGCGGATGCGAATGGTGTCCATGGACGCCGGATATGGGGGGGAACGCGCACTATACCAACCTGGGCAGGTCAGTTATTGCCGCTTCAGCCGGAAAGTTCCGGTGGGCGGCGGCGTATGGCCTAATGCGAGGCTTCCCGGCCGCCACGCCGCTACCTCGGAGATCACTGCCCATGCGTACCCGGATCCGGATCGGCGCCTTGCTGTGGCTGCTCGTCAGCTGCGGAGCGGCCACGGCTGCCGTGACCGCCAGCGAGCAGCAGGTGCGTGACCTGTTCAAGGTGATGCGGGTGGAACAGACCCTCGGCCAGATGAACACGCAGATGGCCGCGCAGATGCGGCAAAAGCTTCCCTGCGTGCCGGCGGAATACTGGCAAGGGTTCGTCGACGGCGACGGCGCCACCGCCGTGGTGCAGCGCATGGTCCCGGTGTTCCAGCGCCATTTCAGCGGCGAGGAGATCGACGGGCTGCTCAAATTCTACCGCTCGCCGCTGGGCCAGAAGGTGCTGACCGAAATGCCGGCGGCCATGGCCGAGGCGACCCAGGCCGGCCAACAGTGGGGGCAGGAGCGCGCCCGCACGATGCTGCAGGAGCTGCAGAAGAAGGGCAGCCTCGACGCACAGGGCCGCTGTCCGGCGGTGCCGGAGGCGGCCGACGAGGGCGAGGCCAAACCCGCGGCCCGGCCGGCGAAGAAGCATGTCCGGCACAAGCCGGTGCACCATCACAAGCCGGCAGCCAAGCCCAAGCCGGCGACACCGGTGCCGGTGAAATCCGCGGCGCCGGCGGCACCCCAGTCCTGACCGGCTGGTCAGGAATTGACCAGCCGCCGGTGGCCTCGCTATACTTCTGCGTTCGTTCCGGCCGGTTCGGGGCGAAACACCCAAGAGAATAACGACAGAAGGGCATTTCCATGAGTTATGCAGTCATCAAGACCGGTGGCAAGCAGTACCGTGTGCAGCAGGGCGACGTGCTGCGCGTGGAGCTGCTGACCGCCGACGAAGGCGCCACGGTCAGCTTCGACCAGGTGCTGCTGGTCGGTTCCGGCGAGTCGGTCACCGTTGGTGCGCCGGTCGTCGAAGGCGCCACCGTCAGCGCCACCGTGCGCAAGCACGGCCGTGCCGACAAGATCCGCATCATCAAGTTCCGCCGCCGCAAGCACTACAAGCGTCAGCAGGGCCATCGGCAGCATTTCACCGAAATCGAGATCACGGGCATCAACGCCTGATTCAGCCGGAGTAGAAAGTCATGGCACACAAGAAGGCAGGCGGTTCCACCCGCAATGGTCGCGATTCGAACCCGAAGTACCTCGGCGTGAAGATCTACGGTGGCCAGGCCATCGAGGCCGGCAACATCATCGTGCGTCAGCGCGGCACCCAGTTCCATCCGGGGGCCGGCGTGGGTCTGGGCCGCGATCACACCTTGTTCGCACTGGTCGACGGTACCGTCCAGTTCAAGATCCGCGGCGCGAAGAATCGTCGTTTCGTCGACGTCGTCCAGGCGTAAGCCTTCCGCGATGCGACAGCGAAGGCCCCGCTTCGGCGGGGCTTTTGTTTTTTGTCACGGGATGTCGAGATTCGGGCCTCGCAGAAGCCAGCACGCGTCCCGTCCCGTACCATGTCCACGATGGGCTGCTCTTCCCAATCCCCAATCCGGAATCCCGGTTCTCCAATGAAATTCGTCGACGAAGCAAACATCAAAGTCCAGGCCGGTGACGGCGGCAATGGCTGCATCAGCTTCCGCCGCGAGAAGTTCATCCCGTTCGGTGGCCCCGACGGCGGCGATGGCGGTTTTGGTGGCTCGGTCTGGCTGGTGGCCGACGAGGGCCTGAACACCCTGATCGACTTCCGCCACCAGCGCAGCTTCAAGGCGCAGCGCGGCGAGAACGGCATGGGCAGCCAGATGTACGGCAAGGGCGGCGAGGACACCACGATCCGCGTGCCGGTCGGCACCATGATCACCAATGTCGACACCGACGAGGTGATCGGCGACCTCACCGCCCATGGCCAGCGCATGCTGGTGGCGCAGGGCGGCAAGGGTGGCCTGGGCAATATCCATTTCAAGACGTCGGTGAACCGGGCGCCGCGCAAGGCCACCCCGGGGACCCCGGGCGAGGTGCGCGAGCTGAAGCTTGAACTGCGCCTGCTGGCCGACGTCGGCCTGCTCGGTTTCCCCAACGCGGGCAAGTCCACCTTCATCCGGGCGGTGTCGGCGGCGACGCCGCGAGTGGCGGACTACCCGTTCACCACGCTGCATCCGAACCTGGGCGTGGTCAGCCTTGGCACCGACCAGAGCTTCGTGATCGCCGACATCCCCGGCCTGATCGAGGGCGCCTCCGAAGGTGCCGGGCTGGGCATCCAGTTCCTGCGCCACGTGGCACGCACCAGCCTGCTGCTGCACATCGTCGACATCGCGCCGATCGACGGCGCCGACGTGGCCGGCCAGGTGCGCGCGATCGAGCAGGAACTGCAGAAATTCAACCCGGAGCTGCTCGAACGCCCGCGCTGGCTGGTGTTGAACAAGGCGGACGTGCTGCCGGAGGACGAACGCCAGGCGGTGGCGCAAGGCATCATCGACAAACTGGGCTGGAGTCAGCCGTGGTTCCTGATCTCGGCCATCGCGCGCGAGGGCACGATGGCGGTGTGTCAGCAGGTGCAGCGCTTCTTCGAGTCGCAGCGTGAGGCCAGCGTGGAGCGTACCGACATGCTGCCGAACGACGTACGTCTGCGCGGGGAAGCGCCGCAAGGCTGATTCAGGCTGCCGGCGCCGCGTCGCGGGTCCGGATCGACGCAAGGCGGTTCGCGCCTGCCGGCATGACGGCGGGCGTGGCCGAGCGATGCCGACTGGCGGCATGCCGAACGATCGGGTATCATGCGCCCATTGAATGAGAATGACTATCAGTCATTTACCCGAAACACAGGAGCACTCCCATGCTACGCCTGCTGCCGTTCGTGTTCGCCCTGTCGTTGCCGCTGCTGGCCAGCGCGGCTGACACGACCAGCTACACGCTGACCTTGAAGGATCACCGCTACCAGCCCAGCGAGCTGCGCATCCCGGCGGATACCCGGGTCAGGCTCGAACTGGTCAACCAGGACGCCTCGCCGGAGGAGTTCGAGAGCGATGACTTCCCGGTCGAGAAGATCGTGATGCCGAACAGCCGCACCAGCTTGTTGATCGGCCCGTTCAAGCCGGGGCACTACCGCTTCTATGGCGATTTCCACCAGCCCACCGCGCAGGGCACGTTGGTGGTGGAGTAGCGCCATGGGAGCCGTAGCCCTGCTGGTATTTCGCGAAGTGCTGGAGGCGGCGCTGATCGTCAGCGTGGTGGCGGCTGCCACCCGTGGCGTGCCCCGGCGCGGCTGGTTCATTGGCGGCGGGATCGCGCTGGGGGGCTTCGGGGCGGTGCTGGTGGCCTTGTCGGCCGACCTGCTGGCCGCGGCGTTCAGCGGCGTCGGGCAGGAACTGTTCAATGCCGGCGTGCTGCTGGCGGCGGTGCTGATGATCGGCTGGCACGTGCTGTGGATGTCCAGCCACGGCCGCGAGCTGAGCCGGCAGATGCAGTTGCTGGGCAATGCGGTGCACAGCGGCGCCAGTTCGCTGGGGCTGCTGCTGGCGGTGGTGGCACTGGCGGTGCTGCGCGAGGGCTCGGAGGTGGTGCTGTTCCTGTACGGCATGCGCGCCGGCGGTGCCGAGCACCTGTGGGCCGGCCTGGCGATCGGCGTGGTCGCCGGTGCGGCGCTGGGCTTCGCGCTGTACGCGGGCCTGCTGCGCATCCCGCTGCGGCACTTCTTCGGCGTGACCAACGCCATGCTGGTGCTGCTGGCCGCGGGCCTCGCCTCGACGGCCGCGCGTTACCTGATCCAGGCCGACTTGCTGCCGGCTTGGGGCAACCAGCTGTGGGACAGCTCGTGGCTGCTCGGCAACGGCTCGGTGCCGGGCCAGACCGCGCATATCCTGGTCGGTTACGATGCGCAGCCGGCCGGCATGCAGCTGGTGTTCTACGCCTTGACCCTGCTCGCGTTGTGGATGGGCGCGCGTTTCGTCAAGCGCCAGCCGCCGACGCGGCCCCTGGATGGCCAGCCCGCCGTGCACCCGGCCTGCTGACGACGGGTTGGCGCGCCCGGGTTATCCCGCTTCGGCGCTGCGCTGGCGCTGCTTCCGCAGGTCTGCCGTCCAGGCCAGCATGGCCAACGCGGCGATGATCTCGCCGAAGGACACCAGTTCACCGCCCCGCCCGGCGTTCAGTACGCCGTGCAGCACGGGAATGGCCAGCAGGCTCATCAGCCGCACGTGGCCCGAGCGAAGCAGCGCGTGCCGACTCGCGTGGCGGTACCAGTAGCGACGCACGGCCAACCAGAAGGCCGGTGCGATCAGGACGAGACCGAACCCGTCCAGCCCTTCTGCGCCAAGGACCACGCCGCCCGCGCACAGCGCCGGCACCAGGTACGCGCGCACGGAGCGGCGCGCGGTCATGCATTCGGGCCGGAGATACCAGGAAACGAGCAGCGACCAGGCCATCCACAGGGTCCACAGCGCGCTGGGGATCATCAGCATGCCGATCGCGATCAGCATCGTTTGAAGCGACATGCGGCCGCTGAACCACTGGCTCAGCAGTGGCGCCAGCAGCATGCCGAGCAGCAGCATCGCCGCGCTGCGTGCGCCGCCGAGGATCAGTCGCGGGCGAGTGACCCGATCGCGTTCGGCCGCCGCGCGCCAGAAGGCAAGCTGGCGACGGTCGATGGCGGCGGGAAGATCCTCCGGATGGTTGTCGCTCACGCCGTCGACGAAGTCGGCGATGAGTCCGGCATTGGCGCTGTTCATGCCGACGAACAGCACCCGCGGCCAGCGGAACGGACGCATCAGCAGCCGCACGATCCAGTGCGCCCGCCGGCGCTGCGAGGAGCTGCGGATGGCCAGGCGCGCGGCCAGGACCTCCCGGTCGGCGACTTCCAGTTGCCAGGCCAGTCGTGTGCGCCGCTCCAGTTGCAGCAGGGCCAGCGGATCGTGCCCGGCCAGGGCGTGGTCGAGGTCGAAGAAACGCAGCAGGGTTGCCAGGCAGTTGGCCGGCATCGGCGGGACCTGCCGGTAGAGCTTTTCCATCAGGGCATGGCCGGTGCGGGCCTTGCGCTGCAGCGACCACAGCTCCGGCCGGCCGGCCAGCCATGCCTGCAGCGCCGGCGCGTCGCCGGCCGCGGCGAGTTCGAACGCGGCGGTGCAGAAGGCGTCGGGGTCGACATGCGGAAGCGTCGGTGGCTCCGGCGCGGCGGGCAGGGGCTCCGACCGTGTCGGCACGAGAACCGATCGGTCCATCGGCGGGTTGAAAGACGCTGCCAGTTCGCCGGTCATGCATGCCCGGCAGTGCTGCAGTGCCGCCTGGTAGGCGGCATGCAGGCGCTGGAACCCCTGCGGGTCGTCCTCCGGGCGGGTGGTCCGCAAGCGCTGCGCATAGGCACGCTTGATCGCGCGCTCGTCGGCATCCGCCGCCAGCCCGAGCAGCTCGAACGGCGACATCAGGCGGACTCCAGCGTGTCCAGCGCGCGGGCGAACTCGCGGCGATGCTCGCGGATGAGGGCGTCGTCCTGGCTTTCCAGCGCGGCGCGGAAACGCGCGATCCACTCCTGCAGCTTGTCCCGTGCAAGCAGGTGTTCCTCGTACAGGCGCTCGGCGCGCGCCAGCACGGCGAGGTTTTCCTGCTTGCTGCGGGGATGCATCTTGATGTCGTTCAGCGCGGCCAGACGCTCGCGGATCTGCTGCGCATCGAGCAGGCCGGGGTTCTGTTCCAGCAGCAGTTCGTAGCGGCGGTCGTCGGCATGCACGCGCGCCTCGACCTGCAGCACGCCGTTGATGTCGTAGGTGAAACGCACGGTCACCGCGTTCTGCGCGATCGGCAGCGCGGGGTCGATGTCTACCGTCAATGCGCCCAGCTTGATGTTCTTTTCCACCAGCGGGCTTTCGCCTTGGTAGACGTCCAGTTGGAGTTGCCTCTGGCGTTCGTGGATCGGCCAGAAGGTTTCCTCGCGACTGACCGGTACGCTGTTGTTGCGCTGGATGATCGGCTCGAAGAATCCCGTCACCACGCGCCCCCGTTCGTCCCGTCGCGCCACCTCGGTACCGAGCGAGTAGGGGCAGACGTCGGTGAGGATGACCTCCTCCAGCTGCTGGTCGCGCGATTTCAGCCCGGCGGCGATGCAGGCGCCCAGTGCGATCGCCCGATCCGGATTCACGTGGCGTAGCGGCAGCCGGCCGAACATGCGCGATACCGTCCTGGCGACCAGCGGCATGCGGCTGGCGCCGCCGACCAGCACGATTTCGTCCAGCTGTTCCGGCTTCAGGCGGGCGTCGCGCATCGCCCGTTCCAGTGGCGCGCGCATGCGCTGCACCAGCGGGTCGGCAAGCCGGGCGAAGCGGTCCTCGTCGATCTGCCATGCCAGCTGCCGGTCACCCAGCGAGAGCTCGACCTGTGCCTGGCCACGGCTGCCAAGATCGCGCTTGGCCGCTTCCAGCCGGCGACGCAACTGGCCACGCTGGCTTGCGTCCAGCGCGCTGTCGGCGAGCTTCAGGTCGGCGCGGCAGGCCTGTTCGAGCAGGTCGAGGAAGTCCTCGCCGCCGAGGAAGTTGTCACCGGCGCTGGCGTGCACTTCCACCACGCCCTCGAACATCTCCAGCACCGAGACGTCGAAGGTGCCGCCGCCCAGGTCGAAGACGAGGAAGCGGGCGCCATCGGCTTTCTCGCGCAGGCCATAGGCCAGCGCGGCAGCCGTGGGCTCGTTGATCAGTCGCTCGACGCGGATGCCGGCCAGTTCGCCCGCCGCGCGGGTCGCCTTGCGCTGGGCGTCCGAGAAGTATGCCGGCACGCTGATCACCGCTTCGTCGATCTTTTCCCCGAGCGCCGCCTCGGCATCGGCGATCAGCGAGCGCAGGATCAGGGCGGAAAGCTCTTCCGGACGGAAGCCGTGCGCGCCAAGCCGTGTTTCGCGCGGGCTGCCCATCCAGCGCTTGAAATTTGCCACGCTGGCCTGCGGATGGCTGACCATGCGGTCGCGCGCGGGCTGGCCGACGACGACCTGGCCGGACGCGTCCATGCTCACCACCGAGGGCGTCAGGAACTCCCCCAGTGCATTCGTAAACAGCCGTGGCCCCGTCGCGTCGTGGCAGCCGATCAACGAATGCGTGGTCCCCAGATCGATGCCGACGATCATCCCTGACTTCCCCCGTGAAGTCGTCTCGCGTGGAGCGAAAGCTTACATGCGGAACACGCCGTAGTGCTGCGGCTCGATCGGCGCGTTGAGCGAGGCGGAGATCGCCAGGCCGAGCACGCGGCGGGTATCGACCGGGTCGATGACGCCGTCGTCCCACAGCCGCGCACTGGCGTAGTAGGGGTGGCCCTGGCGTTCGTACTGCTCGCGCAGCGGCACCTTGAACGCTTCCTCCTCGGCGGCCGACCACGCGCCGCCCCTGGCCTCGATGCCGTCGCGCTTCACGGTGGCCAGCACCGACGCGGCCTGCTCGCCGCCCATCACCGAGATGCGCGCGTTCGGCCACATCCACAGGAAGCGCGCGCCGTAGGCGCGACCGCACATGGCGTAGTTGCCGGCGCCGAAGCTGCCGCCGATCACCACGGTGAATTTCGGCACGTGCGAGCAGGCCACCGCGGTGACCATCTTGGCGCCGTCCTTCGCGATGCCGGCCTGCTCGTATTTCTTGCCGACCATGAAGCCGGTGATGTTCTGCAAAAACACCAGCGGCACGTTGCGCTGGTTGCACAGCTCGATGAAGTGCGCGCCCTTGAGCGCGCTCTCGGCAAACAGGATGCCGTTGTTGGCGACGATGCCCACCGGGTAGCCGTGGATGTGCGCGAAGCCGCACACCAGGGTCTTGCCGTAGCGCGCCTTGAACTCGTGGAACTCCGAGCCGTCGACGATGCGCGCGATCACCTCGCGGATGTCGAACGGGCGGCGGGTGTCCTGCGGGATCACCCCGTACAGTTCCTCGGCCGGATACTTCGGCTCGACCGGCGCGCGCAGCGCCAGCGGCATCGCCTTGGTGCGGTTCAGATGGCCCACGATGTCGCGCGCGATCGCCAGCGCGTGTGCGTCGTTCTCGGCAAAGTGGTCGGCCACGCCGGAGATCGACGTGTGCACGTCTGCGCCGCCCAGCGTCTCGGCGTCGACCACCTCGCCGGTGGCGGCCTTCACCAGCGGCGGGCCGCCGAGGAAGATGGTGCCCTGCTCGCGCACGATGATCGTTTCGTCGCTCATCGCCGGCACGTAGGCACCGCCGGCCGTGCAGCTGCCCATCACCACCGCGATCTGCGGGATGTTGAGCGAGGACATTCGCGCCTGGTTGTAGAAGATCCGCCCGAAGTGCTCCTTGTCCGGGAACACCTCGTCCTGCAGCGGCAGGAACGCGCCGCCGGAGTCAACCAGGTAGACGCAAGGGAGGTTGTTCTCCAGCGCCACTTCCTGCGCGCGCAGGTGTTTCTTCACGGTGATCGGGAAGTAGGTGCCGCCCTTGACGGTAGCGTCGTTGGCGACCACCACCACCTCGACGCCGTTGACCCGGCCGATGCCGGTGATCAGGCCGGCGGCGGGCGCGGCATCGTCGTACATGCCGTGCGCGGCCAGTGGCGACAGTTCCAGGAACGGCGAGCCGGGGTCGAGCAGGGCGCGGATGCGCTCGCGCGGCAGCAGCTTGCCGCGTGCCACATGCTTTTCGCGTGCCTTGGCGCCGCCACCCTCGGCGCTGCGTACCAGTTCGCGCTGCAGATCGTCCACCACGGCGCGCAGCTGGCGGCTGCTGGCCTGGAATTCGGCGGAACGCGGATCAACCTGCGATGCAATGACGCTCATGGGTGCGGACTCACGGATAGGCTGCCATCAAGGCCAAACCACGGATGATAGCGGGCGCCGGCCGGCGGCCAAAATCAGTGGCGGAGCGGCGAACCATGGACGAAAAAAACGGCCGCGCGAGGCGGCCGTTTTTTCAGGAAACCAGCAAGGGATCAATGACCCTTCACGGCGTCCTTGGCCTTGTCAGCCGCGTCCTTGGCCGCACCTGCGGCGTCCTTGGCAGCGTCGGCAGCCTTGGCGGCAGCGTCGACTGCGGCGGCGGCCGGAGCGGTGGTGGCGGCGGCCGGGGTCGCAGCGGTGGTGGCCGGAGCCGCAGCCGGAGCGGCAGCGGTGGTGGCCGGAGCCGCAGCCGGAGCCTCAGTCGGAGCCGCTGCAGCAGCCTTCTGCGCGGTGTCGGCCGCCTGCTGGGCGGTGTCCGCCGACTTCTGGGCGTCTTGCGCGGAATCCTGCGCGCCGTTGCTGCATGCCGCCAACAGCGCGACGAGCGCGGCGGCGAGTAGGGTACGCGTAAACTTCATGGTGGATCTCCTTTGCCGTGGAATGCCGTTTGGCCGTGTATTAATAGCGCTTTCGCGGTAATTGCGCCACATCTTTGTCGTGGCGCTTCAGGGCGTATTAAAAACAGATTTATCCAGCCGTCATCTGGATATCACGCGCTGGTCATGGATCGGCGTCAGTCGATGCACTCCACCGCAATCGCGGTCGCCTCGCCGCCGCCGATGCACAGGGAGGCGACCCCGCGCTTGAGCCCGCGCACCTTCAGCGCGTTCAGCAGGGTCACCACCAGGCGCGCGCCGCTGGCGCCGATCGGATGGCCCAGGGCGCAGGCGCCGCCGTTGACGTTGAGCTTGGCGTGCGGGATGCCGAGTTCCTTCATCGGGGTCATCGCCACCACCGCGAACGCCTCGTTGATTTCGAACAGGTCGACCTCGTCGACCTTCCAGCCGGCCTTGTCCAGTACCTTCTGGATCGCACCGACCGGCGCGGTGGTGAACCACTCCGGTTCCTGCGAGTGGGTGGCGTGCGCCACGATGCGCGCCAGCGGTTTCAGGCCGCGCTTGTTCGCGTCGTCGGCCGACAGCAGCACCACGGCGGCCGCGCCGTCGGAGATGCTGGAGGAGCTGGCGGCAGTGATCGTGCCGTTCTCCTTGCGGAAGGCGGGCTTCAGCGAGGGAATCTTGGCCACGTCGGAGCGCCCGGGCTGCTCGTCGGTGTCGACCACCACGTCGCCCTTGCGGCCGCTCACCGTCACCGGCACGATCTCGCCGGCGAACGCGCCATTCTGCTGCGCGGCCTTGGCCCGGTTGACCGACTCGATCGCGAACGCGTCCTGCGCTTCGCGGGTGAAGTGGTACTTGTCGGCGCACAGCTCGCCGAACACGCCCATCGCCTTGCCGTCGTACGGGTTGGTCAGGCCGTCCCAGGCCATGTGGTCGACCAGCTGGCCGTCGCCGTAGCGGATGCCGGTGCGCGCCTGCACCATGTGCGGCGCATTGGTCATCGACTCCATGCCGCCGGCCACCACGATGGCCGCCGAGCCGGCCTTGATCAGGTCGTGGCCCAGCATGATCGCCTTCATGCCTGAGCCGCACACCTTGTTGATCGTGGTGCAGCCGGTGCCGGCCGGCAGATCGGCGCCCAGCGAGGCCTGGCGTGCCGGCGCCTGGCCGAGGTTGGCCGGCAGCACGCACCCCATGATCACCTCGCCGACGTCGGCCGGGGCAACGCCCGACTGCTCCAGCGCGGCGCGAATCGCGGTGGCGCCGAGCTTCGGGGTGGGCACGCCGGTGAACTGGCCGAGGAAGGAGCCGATGGCGGTGCGCTTGGCACCGACGATGACGACGCTGACATCCGACATGGGTAACTCCGCTTGCGAGACGTGAGGGGCGCGAACGCCTGACAGACAACCGGGCAATTATCGCAGCCCGCCGCAAAACTCGGCAAACGGCCGCAAATCCTTGCGGCGTGAGGATTTGCGCGCGTTTCATTGGATTTTCGTTGTGCCAAGATGCGCGGCGGGGAAGCATCGCGGCGTATCCGTCGCGCCGGCGATGCATGGGGTCTGACGGTATCGAGAGGGGAATTGATGAATATGCTCGACTCGGGCTTGCGGCGTCGCGAAATGGCCTGGCTGGTGGCCATGGCACTGGGATTGAGTGCCTGCGGTGGAGGCGGCAACGTCAAGCCGACGCCACCGCCGACGGTACCGAGTTCGCCGCCGCCAGGCACGCCGACCGGCCAGCCGCCACTGGATGCCCAGTTGTCACTCACCAACGCCTACGCCGCGCACAGCCTGGGCTACACCGGCGCGGGCGTGACCATCGGCGTGGTCGACAGCGGCATCATGCGCAACCACCCGGCACTGGTCGGGCGAGTCAAGCAGGAGTTGCTCTACGTCGACCCGACTGCCAACAACACGGCGATCGACGACGTGGTCGGCCACGGTACCTGGGTCTCGCAGATCGCCGCCGGCGGGGCGTTCGACAAGTTTCCCGGCGGCATCGCACCCGCTGCCAGCCTGGTTTCGGCACGCATCATCAGCGACGTGGCGCCGAAGGACGATGGCTCGGGTCAGGGCAACGCGGTCACCGCCGCGGATGCGGCCTTCTTCGCGCAGACCCTGAACCCGGACCTGATCACCGCCGGCGTGCAGGTGATGAACAACTCCTGGGGCGGCATCTACTGGGACACCACCAACGCCTCGATCAACCAGGCCTTCGCGCAGGCCTACGAGCCGTTCGTGCTGCAGCATGGCGGACTGGTGGTGTTCGCGGCCGGCAACGACTCCCGCAGCGACCCCAGCGACATCGCCAGCCTGCCCAGCCTGGCACCGCAACTGGGGCCGGGCTGGCTGGTCGCGGTGGCGGTCGACAGCAATCACCCGACCCAGCTGGCGAGTTACTCGAACGCCTGCGGCAGGGCGATGAACTATTGCCTCGCCGCACCGGGCGATGTGATCGTCAGCGACAAGGGCGCGGTCGCCGGCGTCAGCCCGAGCTACTGGGTGGTCAGCGGCACCTCGTTCGCGGCGCCGGAGGTTTCCGGCGCGGCCGCACTGGTGTGGCAGGCCTTCCCGTACTTCAGCAACGACCTGGTGCGGCAGACCCTGCTCGGCACCGCCGATGATCTCGGTGCCACCGGTCCGGATCCCGTGTTCGGTTACGGCGAATTGAACGTGGGCCGCGCGGTGAATGGGCCGATGAAGTTCGACTGGGGCGATGTCACGGTGAACTTCAGCGGCACCTCCAACTGGAGCAATCCGATCAATGGTGCAGGCGGCCTGATCAAGCAGGGTAGCGGCACGCTCAATCTCATCCAGCCGGCGAGCTATACCGGCCTGACCCAGGTGCAGGGCGGCACCTTGAACGCCAAGTCACTGGCCGGGAGCGTCAGCATCGGGGCGGCCGGCACGCTGGCCGGCGCACAGACCATTCTCGGCGATGTCACGAATGCCGGCGTATTCGGAATCAGCGGCATTGCCGTCGGCAGCGACGTCGTCGTGGGCGGTAACTACGTGCAGCAGGGCAATGGCCGACTGGCGGTATCGCTGGGTTCGTCGCTGCGAATCATCGGCACGGCCAGCCTCGCCGGCGGCGACCTCTACGTGATCGGCACCAACCCGGGTTACGTCGTCAATTCGCATACCAATGTGCTCAGTGCTGGCGGCGGATTGAGCGGCACGTTCAGCGCCTTGAACAAGGCGAGCAACGTCGTCCTGCTCGATGCCACGCTCAACTACGACGCCAGCAGCGCATGGCTCGACGTGACCCAGGTACAGGCTACGGCGGTGCAGGGCATGACGTACACCGCCGCTTCGTATGGCGCTGCGCAGCGGGTGGACGGCGCGTTCGGGCTGATCAATGCCCAGCTCGGCTCCGGTACGGCTGCCACGGGTGCCACGCCGGTGGCGACGACGTTTGTCGCGGGTGCTGCCAGCCTACAGCAGTCGGCCTCATTGGCTGCGGCGCAGCATTCGCTGGAAAGCCTTTCCGGCCAGTTGCATGCGGCCAGTGCGGCGATGACCTTCGAGGCGATCGACGCCGGCACGCGGGCGCTGTCCGACCGTTTCGACAGCCTGCTCGATGCACCGCAGGCCGGGGCCTGGACGCAGGGTCTTGGCTATCACGGCGGCATGTCGCGTGGCGGCTACGAGCACGTCGGCTACGACCTCAGCGGCGCACTGGTCGGGCAGGATCTGCGCGTCGGCGGCAACGGCGTCGCCGGTTATGCACTGAGCCAGAGCCAGGGGCTGGGACGACTGGCCGAGAGTGCGGATCAAGGGCGCAGCCACGCCCTGGAGGGCATGCTGTATGGCGGCATGATCCGCGGCTCGTGGTACACGATGGGACGCTTCGGCATCGGCAACTATCGCGAGACCATGCGTCGCCAATTGCAATTGGGCAACCAGTTCGCCGGGGTCGCCAGCGACGTCCATGGCCGCTACGGCGTGGCCTATGGTGAAAGCGGCTACCGCTTCGCCCTGGGCCGCACGCAGCTCACCCCGTACATGAACCTGCAGTACGCGCAGATCCGGCGCGATGGTTTCAACGAGCTGGGTGCATACGGCTTTGGCCTGAAATCGGCGGCGCAGAGCACGGTGCGCTGGCAGGCCGGCGCGGGTCTGCGTGCCACCCGCGAATGGGCGCTGGCCGGAGGCGGGAGCCTTGCCTTGCAGGGGCGCATGCTGTGGCAGCAGTCGTTCGGTATGCGCGGCGAGGTATTCGATGCCAGCTTCAGCGGAATCAACCAGTTCGCCCCGGTGGGGGGTATCGGCCTGTCGCGTTACGGCGGCATGCTCGGCACCACGCTGGACTGGAAGATGACACCGCACGCCAGCCTGCAACTGGGTTACGACCGCTACTTCGGCGATCGCCAGCAGGCGCAGATGGGTACGGTGAATTTCAGCTGGGCGTTCTGAGCGCATCGGTGCACACAGAAGAAAGGCCCGCATGGTGCGGGCCTTGCCTTTTCCGATTGCGGCGGAATCATGCCTTGCCGTGGAACAGCTCGCGGCCGATCAGCATGCGACGGAATTCGGTTCGGTGTGCCGGCGCCGATGCCTTTGTCGGCGCATGTTCCTCAAGCCTTGCCGTGGAACAGCTCGCGGCCGATCAGCATGCGGCGGAATTCGGTTCGGTGTGCCGGTGCCGATGCCTTTGTCGGCGCATGTTCATCATGCCTTGCCGTGGAACAGCTCGCGGCTGATCAGCATGCGGCGGAATTCGGTTCGGTGTGCCGGCGCCGATGCCTTTGTCGGCGCATGTTCCTCATGCCTTGCCGTGGAACAGCTCGCGGCCGATCAGCATGCGACGGATCTCGTTGGTGCCGGCGCCGATCTCGTACAGCTTGGCGTCGCGTAGCAGGCGACCGGCGGGGAACTCGTTGATGTAGCCGTTGCCGCCGAGCGACTGGATCGCCTCCAGCGCCACCTTCACCGCGTTGACCGAGGCGTTGAGCAGGCAGGCGGCCGGGTCGATGCGCGACTTCACCCCGCTGTCGAACTGTTGCGCGACCATGTAGGCGAAGCCGCGCGAGCTCTGCAGCGCGGTGTACATGTCGGCGACCTTGGCCTGCATGATCTCGAAGGTGCCGATCGGCGCGTTGAACTGCTTGCGCTCGCGCACGTAGGGCAGGGTGAGGTCCAGCGCCGCCTGCATCAGGCCGATCGGGCCGCCGGACAGCACCAGCCGTTCGGTGTCCAGCCCGCTCATCAGCACGCGCACGCCCTCGTTCACCTCGCCCACGACGTTCTCGGCGGGGATCTCGCAGTTCTCGAACACCAGCTCGCAGGTGTTGGAGCCGCGCATGCCGAGCTTGTCCAGCTTCTGCGCGGTGGAGAAGCCCTGCATGCCCTTCTCGACGATGAAGGCGGTCATGCAGCGGCTGCCGGCTGGGCGCGGCGCGGTGCGCATGTAGACCAGCAGCACGTCGGCGTCGGGGCCGTTGGTGATCCACATCTTGTTGCCGTTGGCGACCCACGTGTCGCCGTGCAACTCGGCCTTGCAGCTCATCGAGCCGACCACGTCGGAGCCGGCGCCGGGCTCGCTCATCGCCAGCGCGCCGACGTGCTCGCCGCTGCACAGTTTCGGCAGGTACCTGCGACGCTGCGCCTCGTTGCCGTTGTGGAAGATGTTGTTGAGGCACAGGTTGGAATGCGCGCCGTAGGACAGGCCGACTGAGCCGGACGCGCGCGAGATTTCCTCCATCGCCACCATGTGCGCGAGGAAGCCCATGCCGCTGCCGCCGTAGGTCTCGGGGATAGTCACCCCGAGCAGGCCCATCTCGCCGAACTTGCGCCACAGGTCGGCGGGAAACAGGTTGTCGCGGTCGATGCGGTCGGCACGCGGGGCGATTTCCTTTTCCGCAAAGGCATGCACGGACTCGCGCAGCAGGTCGATGTCTTCTCCGAGCGGAAACGGACGCATGGCGAACTCCTTGGATGCAGACCGGCGATTTTAGCGCACGCCGCACCGCCTGGCCCGTGTGCGCTCCTACAGCTGCGATTCGATCGGCAGCCAGCTGATCAGGCGGGTGATCGTGCGCAGCCACCAGCCGGCCTCGGGCTCGTGCTCGAGCACGAGCGGCGGTTGCACGCTGCGGTCCAGCCACTGCGGCGAGCCGTCCGCGCCACGGCGCAGCTGGTAGCTCAGCTCCGGCATGGCCAGCCGCAGGTATTCCTGGCGCAGGTCGCGGGCCAGGCTGGCGTCATCGAACAGCACGCCCATCTCGGTGTTGAGGTTGGCCGAGCGTGGGTCGAGGTTGAACGAGCCGACGAAGCCGCGCGCGCCGTCGATCACGAACGCCTTGGTGTGCAGGCTGGCGCCGCTGCCGAACAGGCCGTGGGTGGCGACCGGGCCGCGGCGGCGGATCTCGAACAGGCCCACGCCGCCATCCAGCAACTGCCGGCGATAACGCTCGTAGCCGCTGTGCACGGCGGGCACGTCGTTGGCGGCCAGCGAGTTGGTGACCACGCCGACGCGGGTGCCGCCGCGTGCCAGCCCAAGCAGGGTCGCCGTGCCTTGCTTGCCGGGAACGAAGTAGGGCGAGATCAGCAGCACCTCGCTGTGCACGCCGTCCAGGTGGGCGGCCAGCCGCGGCTGCAGCCAGCCGCTGCGGTCGGCGGCCTTCGTCTTCAGCGGCGGATCGGACGCCACCGTGATGCTCGCGCTCCAGTGTGGCGACAGTTCGCGGTTGGCCAGGCGTTGCGCCGAGGGCGACGCAGCGACCCGGTCCAGGTAGACCTGCGCGGCGGCGTCGGCGCACTCGTGGGCGAGCGCGGCCACCAGCCTGTGCAGGTTCTCCGGCGTCTGCGGGTTCAGCGCCTCGATCGGCACGGCGGCGCTGGAGTTCCAGAAGTCGTCGAAGATCGCGCTGGCGTCGGCCACTGCCGGACCGAGCAGCAGCATGTCGAGGTCGCGGAAATTCACGCTGCGATTGGCGTCAAAGTACTCGTCGCCGATGTTGCGGCCGCCGACCAGCGCGATCCGGCCGTCGGCGATCCACGCCTTGTTGTGCATGCGGTGGTTGACGCTGAAGAAGCGCTGCACCATCTCCAGCAAACGCCACACGCCGCGGCGGTTGCGGAACGGGTTGTACAGGCGCACCTCGATGTTCGGGTGCGCATCCAGCGCCAGCAGCGCCGGATCCAGTCCCTGGGTGTTGATGTCGTCCAGCAGCAGGCGCACGCGCACGCCGCGCTCGGCCGCAGCGTAGACCTCGCGCGCCAGCAGGTGGCCGACCAGGTCGTCGTGCCACATGTAGTACTGCAGGTCGAGGCTGCGCCCGGCCAGGCGCGCGGAGGCGGCGCGCGCGGCGAACGCGTCCAGGCCGTCGGGCAGCAGGGTCGCCGCGGTCTCGCCCGGGTGCGCGGCCAGGTACGGGGCCAGCTCGCGGTCGATCGGGGTCTGTGCCGGCTCCGGCGGCAGTGCAGTGCTCGGTGTGCCGGTGGCGCGCGGGGTCAGGCGGTCGGCCAGCAGCAGCCCGCTGGTCACCAGCAACACCAGTGCGAACAATCCCCAGCCCAGCCAGATCATCATCCTGCGCACCCTCGGTCCCCTTGCCTGCGATTATTCGATCAACCGCCCCGCATAAGCAAAGGCCTGCCGCGGGTGGCGGCAGGCCCTGGTTGAAACCGGGGGGCAGGCCGAAGGCCGGCTTGCCCGTATCGGTGCGGCTTACTGTCCGCGCATGCGGCCCTGGAAACGGGTGCCGCCGTTGCCCATGTGCGACAGCTTCAGCTTGCCGATCGCGCTGATGCGCTCCTCGGCCAGGCGGTCGGCTGCCTTGTAGGTCGGGATGTTCTCGGTCTTGGAGATCTCGAAGATGCGGCCCAGGTTGTAGTAGATCGTGCGCATCATGCGCATCGCGCGCTCGCGGTTGTAGCCGTCGATCTCCAGCGACACGTTCATCACGCCGCCGGCGTTCACCGCGTAGTCCGGCGCGTACAGCACGCCGCGGCGGTTCAGCTCGTCGCCGATCGCGTCGGTGGCCAGCTGGTTGTTGGCCGGGCCGCAGATGATCTTGGCCTTGATGCGGTCGATGGTCTGCTCGTTCAGCGTGCCGCCGAGCGCGCACGGCGAGTACACGTCGGCGTCGACGTCGTAGATCTCGTCCAGGCCCACCGCCTCGCAGCCCAGCTCGTCCACGCAGCGCTGCACCGCTTCCTTGTTGATGTCGGTGACGAACACCTTGGCGCCCTGTTCGCGCAAGAGCTTGATGAACTCGCCGCCGACGTGGCCGGCGCCCTGCACGGCGTAGCTGTACTTGCCCACGTCCTCGTTGCCGTGCTTGAACTGCAGCGCGGCCATCAGGCCCTGCAGCGAGCCGTAGGCGGTGAACGGCGACGGGTCGCCCGAGCCGCCGTGCACCTGGTGCACGCCGGTGACGTACTCGGTCTCGCGGAACACGTATTCCATGTCGTTGACGTCGATGCCGACGTCCTCGGCGGTGATGTAGCGGCCGTTGAGCGAGTTGACGAAGCGGCCGAACGCGCGGAACAGCGCCTCGGACTTGTCCTTGCTCGGATCGCCGATGATCACCGCCTTGCCGCCGCCCAGGTTCAGGCCGGCCACGGCGTTCTTGAAGGTCATGCCGCGCGACAGGCGCAGCACGTCGTTCACCGCCTCCTGCTCGGTCTTGTACGGCCACATGCGCAGACCGCCGAGCGCGGGGCCCAGCACCGTGTTGTGGATCGCGATGATGGCCTTCAGGCCGGCGTCCTTGTTGTGGCAGAAGACGACTTCTTCGTGACCCGTGTTGGCGATGGTTTCAAAGATCATTGGAACGGTGACTCCATGATTTACGGTGCCGGTGGGCATCGACAGAGGGTGGCGGAAGAGACCGCGGGAATCCGCCGGAGGGTGATGAAAACACCTGAAACTCATCGCCCCGACCGGAGCCGGGGCGATGAATCAAAGCGACAAGTTTAGTACGTCGCCCCCGAGGGTGGTGACGCGACGCAACAAGTCACGGACGTATGGAGCGCTCAGCGACCCCAGTAACCGGGCCGGAAACGCCACTGCTGGCCGTGGCGTACCCAGTGCGCCGGGCGGTAGTGGCGGCCCGGATGCAGCCGGAGCCAGCCGCCGTCGACCCACACGTGGCGATGGGCGTGCGGGTTCCAGCGCCAGTAGCCCGGTGCCCAGACGTAACCGCGGCGTGGCGGCGGCAGCCGTTCGAAACGCGGCGGCGGCGGGGCCACGCCGATGCTGATGCCGACCGCCATCTGGGTGCGCGCGGCAGCGGGCGGCGCATACAGGGCGCCGGCGAACGTCAGGCCGAGTCCAGCCAGCAGGGCCAGCTTGAGTGCTTGGGTCATGGTGTCCTCCGTCAGCGCCGCAAGGCGCGGCAGGCGGGACGGGAAACGAGGAGCGGCGCGCGCAGTTGACGGGGCGTCGTCCCCCGTTCAGTCGGCGATGGCGGCCAGGCCCGCCTACAGCCGGCAGTTCGGCGCGCGGCTGCTGGCGCGCGCCTGCTGGTACACCGGCAGCAGTTGCTGCGCCTGCCGGTCCAGCGCCTGCGCGCGGTTGCCGGAAGACGGGTGGGTGGACAGGAACGCCGGCGGCTTGCTGCCGCCCTGCGCACCCATCTTGTCCCACAGCGTCACCGCCGCGCGCGGGTCGAAACCGGCCTGCGCCATGTAGCGCTGGCCCAGCGTGTCGGCCTCGCTTTCCTGGGTGCGCGAGAACGGCAGCAGGATGCCCACCTGCGCGCCCACGCCGAGCAGCGCCGCGACGTTGCCGGTGTCGCTGCCGCGCGTGCCGGCGTAGATGCTGCCGGCGGCCACCGCCGCCTGCGCCGCCATGTTGTCGGACACGCGCTCCGCACCGTGCCGCGAGACCACGTGCGACAGCTCGTGGCCCAGCACCACCGCCAGCTGGTCCTGGTCGGTGGCGAGCTTGAACATGCCCCGGTTCACGCCGATCCGGCCGCCGGGCAGGGCGAACGCGTTGGCCGTGTCGTCGCCGATGATCTGCACCTCCCACTGCTGGGCGTTCCACGGCGGCGGCAGCACCGCGATCAGCGCGTTGGACACGCAGGTGGCGTAGGCGCGTTCACGCGGCGCGTCGACGAACTTGCCCTGCTTGCGCATGTCGTTGAACGCGCTCAGGCCCATCTGGCTCATCTGGCTGTCCGACACCATCATCAGCTGCGAGCGGCCGGTCGGCGAGGTGACGCAGGCGGCCAGAAGGGCGGTGGCGAGCGGGATGCTCAGGTTGCGGATGTTCATGCGGGATCCTCCTTGGCGTGCAGTGGCAAAGCATACCTACAAGGTCTGCCGAGGCCGCGTGACTGCCGCTTGATATAGAACGAACGATCGTGCTATTTATGCAGCCATGACGATCGCAACCCACCCCGGCAAGCGCGCGGCCACCCGCGACACCATCCTCGACCACGCCTACGCGCTGGCCTGCAACGGCGGGCTGGAAGGCCTGTCGATCGGCGGCTTGGCGGTGGACGTGGGCATGTCCAAGAGCGGCGTGTTCGCCCACTTCGGCTCGCGCGAAGACCTGCAGCTGGCCGTGCTCGGCACCGGCCGCCAGCGCTTCGTGACCCGGGTGCTGCTGCCGGCGCTGCAGCAGCCGCGCGGCCTGCCGCGGCTGCGCGCGATCGTGGCGAACTGGTTCGAGTGGGGCCGCGAGCACCAGAGCGGCTGCGTGCTGCTGTCCGCCGTCAGCGAATACGACGGCCGCGACGGCGCGCTGCACGACGGCGTGGTGCGGCAGCAGGCCGGCTGGCGCGACGAACTGCAGAAGGCGATCGCGCAGGCGGTCGAACTGGGCCACCTGCGCAGCGACACCGACGTCGCCCAGCTCGCCTTCGAGATCTACGCCCTGATGCTCGGCCTGCACCACGACGCCGGGCTGTTCGGGTTCGATGAAGCCGGCTGCCTTACGCGAGCGGCCTTCGAGCGCCTGTGGCGCAGCTGGCAAACCTGAGGCGAGACCCATGTCCACCGTCATCGACCGACTCAAGCTCACCACCATGCGCACCGGCTTCGTGCTGGGCGGCCGGATCGCACCGCAGCGCACGGTGAACCGTGCCGCGCGCCTGTTCGCCACTCCGTTCGCCAGCAGCCGCAGCCGCGCACAGGCGGCGCAGGGCGACACGGAGATGCAGCGCGGCGAGTTGCACGTCAACGGCGAAACCATCGCCACCTACGTCTGGGGCGACCCCGCCAGCCAGCCCTACGCCTTGCTGGCGCACGGTTGGTCCAGCTTCGGCCTGCGCTTCCTGCCGTGGGTGGCGCAGTTGCGTGCGCAGGGCCTGGCCGTGGTCACCTTCGACCAGCCCGGCCACGGCCACAGCAGCGGCAAGCTGTGCACGCTGCCGGAATTCATCGCCACGATCCGCGCGATCGGCGCGCACTACGGCAACGCCGCGCTGGCGGTCGGCCACTCGCTCGGCGGTGCCGCGGTCACCCTCGCGCAGGACGAGGCGTGGCGTGCCGAGCAGCTGATCCTGGTGGCACCGGCCGCCGACATGAAGGCGGCGACGCGGCGCTTCTTCCGCTTCGTGCACCTGGCCGGCTACCTGCGCCAGCCGTTCTACGCATGGCTGCACCGGCGCACCGGTGTGCACATCGACGAGCTGCGGGTGGAACGCAAGCTGCCCATGCTGGGCCAGCCCGCGCTGATCGTGCACGACCTCGACGACGCGGACGTGCCGTGGGGCGAGGGCGAACGCTACGCCCAGCACTGGCCCGGCGCGCGGCTGCACACCACGCAGGGCCTGGGCCACCGCCGCGTGCTCGACGCCCCCGAAGTGATCGAGGCGGCGCTGGCCTTCGTGCGTGGCGAAGAGGTAGGCACGCGTGTGGTCGGCAGTCCTGACCTCGCGCGCTGCATGTAGGTTTCCCTTCTCCCCCGGAATTTCAGGGGAAATAACGCCGTCATCCCGGCGAAGGCCGGGATCGCACTTCTGGCCTTCGCCGGGATGACGGCGTGGTAGCTCAAAACTCCGCGCTCCCTGTCGATCCACTAGAATCGGCAAGTTCAAGCACCGATGTCCGGAGTTGCCATGAGTTCCCCCGCCAAGCACGTCCCCGCCAGCGCCACGCAGGCCGACACCACTCCGCTGCGTTTCGTCACCGCGGCCAGCCTGTTCGATGGCCACGACGCGGCGATCAACATCATGCGGCGGATCATCCAGAGTCAGGGCGCGGAGGTGATCCACCTCGGCCACAACCGCTCGGTCGAGGACGTGGTGCGCGCCGCGCTGCAGGAAGACGCCGACGCGATCGCGCTGTCGTCCTACCAGGGCGGCCACGTCGAGTACTTCAAGTACATGGTCGACATGCTGCGCGAGCGCGGCGCCGGCCACGTGCGCGTGTTCGGCGGCGGCGGCGGCACCATCACGCCGGAAGAGATCCGCGAGCTGGAAGCCTACGGCGTGGAACGCATCTACCACCCCAACGACGGCATGCACATGGGCCTCGTGCACATGATCGAGGACGTGGTGCAACGCACCGGCAGCGCTGCCGCGAAGCGCGCCGGGTCCGAATCGCACACGCTGCCCAAGGTCGACATCGACGACGAGATCTCGATCGGCCACATGCTCTCGGCCATCGAGGAAGGCAAGCTCGCCGGGGCCGAACTCGAGCACCAGCGCAAGCAGTGGAAGCTGGCCGGCAAGCACACCCCGGTGCTCGGCCTCACCGGCACCGGCGGCGCCGGCAAGTCGTCGGTGGTCGACGAGTTGCTGCTGCGCTTCCTGCACGCGTTCCCCGGGATGCGCATCGCCGTGCTCGCGGTCGATCCCACGCGGCGGCGTTCCGGCGGTGCGCTGCTCGGCGACCGCATCCGCATGAATTCGTTGCGCTCCAAGCGCGTGTACATGCGCTCGATGGCGACCCGCCGCCAGCACGCCGCCACCAGCATCGTGCTGCACGACTGCATCGACTTCCTGAAGAGCCAGCCGTACGACCTGGTGATCGTCGAGACCGCCGGCATCGGCCAGAGCGATTCGGAGATCGTCGACCTGGTCGACTTCCCGGTCTACGTGATGACCAGCGACTACGGCGCCGCCAGCCAGCTGGAGAAGATCGACATGATCGACTTCGCCGATCTGGTGGTGCTGAACAAGTTCGACAAGCGCGGCGCCGAGGACGCGCTGCGCGACGTGCGCAAGCAGTGGAAGCGCAACCACACCGCGTTCAAGGTGGCCGACGAAGACGTGCCGGTCTATCCCACCATCGCCAGCCAGTTCAACGACCCGGGCGTGACTTGGATGTTCGCCAACCTATGCCGGCTGATGCGCGAAAAACTGCATCTTGAACCCTCCCCTTCAAGGGGAGGGCAGGGTGGGGTCGCTCTTGCCGTACCTTGCGACTG
This sequence comes from Rhodanobacter sp. OR87, assembly GCF_000473345.1. Classification (NCBI taxonomy): domain Bacteria; kingdom Pseudomonadati; phylum Pseudomonadota; class Gammaproteobacteria; order Lysobacterales; family Rhodanobacteraceae; genus Rhodanobacter; species Rhodanobacter sp. OR87. The sequence goes on along the minus strand of NZ_AXBJ01000006.1, from coordinate 56,155 downwards.
GAAACCCGAGCTCGACACCACCCTGAAGGAGCCGCGCGCCACCGTGCTGATCCCCGGCAACCGCGTGCGCTACCTCGCCGAGATCGCCGAACAGGGCCGCGCGATCAACCGCAGCATCGAGACCCAGGCCGAGTACGCCAGCAAGGCGCAGCACTACTACGAGGCGCTGAAGGAACTGGGCGATCCCAAGCTGCCGCGCCCGCTCGACCTCTACGTCAGCGCGGATTTGCACCAGCCCGTCACTACTCCAAACGCCTCAACCCCCCAAACCGTCATCCCGGCGCAGGCCGGGATCGCATCACCCACCGCGCACGAAGCACACAGTGCGAAGGCCGCGCATTCGGCGACGAAGAGCGATTCCGGCCTGCGCCGGAATGACGGCAAAAAAGAACCAGAGCGCGACGAGCATGCAGTGGATCGCAGCATCTTGCTCCTGCGCCAGCGCTACAACGCCGCGCTCAAGGAACTCAGCCACGAAGCCATCCACCAGTTGCGCGAATGGCCCGCGCTGTACCAATCCGTCACCGCCGACGTCAACGAATACAAGGTGCGCGACAAGGTCATCCGCGTCGACAACTACCGCGAGTCGCTGAGCCATCAGAAGGTGCCCAAGGTGGCGCCGCCCAAATCCAAGGACTGGGGCGAACTGGTCAGCTTCCTCGGCCGCGAGAACCTGCCGGGCCACTACCCGTACACCGGCGGCGTGTATCCATACCGCCGCAGCGGCGAAGATCCCACCCGCATGTTCGCCGGCGAAGGCACGCCCGAGCGCACCAACCGTCGCTTCCATTACCTCAGCCAGGGCGGTGCCGCCACGCGCCTGTCCACAGCATTCGACTCGGTCACCCTGTACGGCGAAGACCCCGCGCCGCGTCCGGACATCTACGGCAAGATCGGCAACTCCGGCGTCAACATCGCCACCCTGGACGACATGAAGAAGCTGTACTCCGGCTTCGACTTGAGCGCGCCCAGCACCTCCGTCTCGATGACCATCAACGGCCCCGCGCCGATGATCCTGGCGATGTTCATGAACACTGCCATCGACCAGAACGTCGAGAAGTACCTGCGCGAAGACGATGCCCGCTGGGCCGCGGCAGAGAAGAAGATCGCTGCGCTATACCAGAACGTGCCGCGTCCGCAGTACCACGGCGCGCTGCCCAAGGGCAACGACGGCCTCGGCCTCGGCCTGCTCGGCGTCTGCGGCGACGAGCTGGTCGATGCGGAAACCTACGCCCGCATCAAGGCCGACACGCTGACCAAGGTGCGCGGCACCGTGCAGGCCGACATCCTGAAGGAAGACCAGGCGCAGAACACCTGCATCTTCTCCACCGAATTCGCGCTGCGCATGATGGGCGACATCCAGCAGTACTTCGTCGACCACAAGGTGCGCAACTTCTACTCGGTGTCGATCAGCGGTTACCACATCGCCGAAGCCGGCGCGAACCCGATCAGCCAGCTCGCCTTCACCCTCAGCAACGGCTTCACCATCGTCGAGTACTACCTCGCCCGCGGCATGAAGGTGGACGACTTCGCGCCCAACCTGAGCTTCTTCTTCTCCAACGGCATGGACCCGGAATACACCGTGATCGGTCGCGTCGCCCGCCGCATCTGGGCCCGCGCCATGCGCGAGCGCTACGGCGCAAGCAGCCGCAGCCAGATGATGAAGTACCACATCCAGACCTCAGGCCGCTCGCTGCACGCGCAGGAAATCCAGTTCAACGACATCCGCACCACGCTGCAGGCGATGTACGCGCTGTTCGACAACTGCAACTCCCTGCACACCAACGCCTACGACGAAGCGATCACCACGCCCACCGAAGAAAGCGTGCGCCGCGCCGTGGCGATCCAGATGATCATCAACAAGGAACTCGGCCTCAACTTCAACGAGAACCCGTGGCAGGGCAGCTACGTCGTCGACACCCTCACCGACCTGGTCGAAGAAGCCGTGTACAAGGAGTTCGAGGCGATCAGCGAGCGCGGCGGCGTGCTTGGGGCGATGGACACCATGTACCAGCGTGGGAAGATCCAGGAAGAGTCGATGTATTACGAGCACAAGAAGCATGATGGCTCGTTGCCGCTGATCGGGGTCAATACGTTCCTGCCGAAGGATCATGGCGGGGAGATTGCTACCGAGATCGAGTTGATCCGCTCGACGGAGGAGGAGAAGGGGCAGCAGATCGCCAATGTGAAGCGGTATGGGGAGGCGCGGAATGCGCTGGTCTCAGACAGCCTCAAGGTGCTGCAGACCACGGCGCGCGATCGGCGCAACGTGTTCGGGCAGCTGATCGAGGCGGTGAAGTACAACTCGCTGGGGCAGATTTCCCATGCGTTGTATGACGTGGGCGGCGAATACCGCCGAAATATGTAACCCATGTCCCGCCTGGTCGAGCAGATCAAGCAGGCCGTTGCCGCGTTTGTCGGCTGCAAGACGACGCCTGCGCTGATCGGTGGATTGGCGTTGGCTGCACACCAGGTGGTACGCGCCACGCGCGATGTGGATTTTCTCGCCGACGCGGATGATGCCGATCGGTTGCACGAAATCCTGCTCGCGCTCGGCTATCGCTGTGTCCATCGCAGCGAGGATGCGGCCAACTACCTGCGCGAGGATGAAGGCCTGGATCTGCTGTTCGCGCATCGCCCGACGGCACGACGTCTGCTCGCCAACGCCGAGGAACGTTCCACAGCCATGGGGTCGCTGCGCGTCATCAGCGCGGAAGGCCTGATCGGCTTCAAGCTGCAGGCTCTGGTCAACAACCCGTCCCGCACGCGCGACCTCGACGACATCCGTGGGCTGTTGCATGCGCAGCGTGGTCGGCTCAACATGCAGGAAGTACAGGAATACTTCGCGCTGTTCGACCGCCAGGAGATGCTGGATGAATTACTCGCCGAAATCGCCAACGACAAAGCATGAAGGTGTCCGCGAGCCGCTGGTCGGCAGCGACGTGCTGGATGTCGCGCAGGCGGGTAGGGGCGATCTGTCGGATTGGGTGGAGTTGATGGAGGCGGTGGAGGCGTTGTGCCCGGTGTGGCCGAGGGGGAAACACCCGATGGCGAAGCAGTTCGAGTTCAAGCTTTGAAGAACACCAAGGGGGTTAACTTCCTCCGTCCCGTTTTCGAGCGCGATGGACACCATGTACCAGCGCGGGAAGATCCAGGAAGAGTCGATGTATTACGAGCACAAGGAAGCACGATGGGTCGTTGCCGCTGATTGGGGTCAATACGTTCCTGCCGAAGGATCATGGCGGGGAGATTGCTACCGAGATTGAGTTGATCCGGTCGACGGAGGAGGAGAAGGGCCAGCAGATCGCGAACGTGAAGCGGTATGGGGAGGCGCGCAATGCGTTGGCTGCCGATAGCTTGAGGGTGCTACAAACGACGGCGCGGGATCGGCGGAATGTGTTCGAGCAGTTGATCGAGGCGGTGAAGTACAACTCGCTGGGGCAGATCAGTCATGCGTTGTATGAGGTGGGTGGCGAATACCGGCGCAATATGTAACCCATGTCCCGCCTGGTCGAGCAGAGACATCCGCGCGCTGTTGCGCGCGCAGCGTGGCCGGCTCAACATGCAGGAAGTGCAGGGGTACTTCGCGCTGTTCGATCGCCAGGAGATGCTGGATGAATTACTCGCCGAAATCGCCAGCGACAGAGCATGAAGGTGTCCGCGAGCCGTTGGTCGGCAGCGACGTGCTGGATGCCGTGCAGGCGGGCAGGGGCGATCTGTCGGATTGGATGGAGTTGATGGATGCGGTGGAGGCGTTGTGTCCGGTGTGGCCGAATGTGGATGCGACGAGGGTGGGGGCCTATAGGCTTTGATCGTTTGACACGGGCGAAATGGTGACCCCGTTTCCAGACCGGAAGTACGCCCCCGACGACTATTTCCGCAGCTGCCTGGGCGAGCAGCTCAGCCGGCACGACTGGACCCAGGAAACCCCTGAACGAATGGCGGCCCGCCGCCATTGCGCGCGGTCGCCGGGTTCGGCAAGCATCGTGATATCAGGCCTTGCCAGCCCGCACTGCGGCCGGCCATCGAACGCGCTTGACTGAACAGGAGTAGTCGCCGACTATGCACAAAGGATGCAAAATATTTATCATGGTGATAAATTAGATGGCCACGCTTTGGCTGGTTGACCCGGCGACCCTGCCAAAACCGTCCGCCAAGGCCCGGAAGATCGGCCGAAAGCCATTGATCGACCTGGCTGGGCTGCAAGCTGCCATCCATAGTGGAGCGCTTGACGATGAAGATGTCTGGTTGGCTACGCTTAAGTGTGAGAACAACGTCCAGGATCTCTCCTGGTCTATGCGGAATCTGTTGGACTGCTTTCGGTGCCTCAAACCGCTCCCTCGGAAAAGCGGCGGTGACTTCAAAAACTCCGAATGGTGCCTGGACAGAACGGGACGCTGGCGCGCATGTGATGCATATGCCATTCGCTATGACGAAACCCGGCGATGCCGGAGTAGCGCGGGTCTTGAGTTTTTTCTGAAGTTTTCCATTGACGAAGACGGTGCGCTGACGCTGGTGATGATCAGCGCGCATCTATGAGAGTCCCCGGAGTGCATGAAATGAATGTCCAGACCGCCAAGCAGCGTCGCTGCCCTGTCTGTCGTTCCGTTGATGTGGTATCGACGACTTACCAGCGCGAGTTCCACCCCCACGGGAAAATAGTGCCGGTGACGCTGTTGACCTCTCGCTGCGCGTCTTGTGAGGCCGAATTCACCAGCGTGGCCCAGCATGAGGAGAATCTTGTCCGGTTGAAGGCGCGCAAGGCCGAGTACGGCGGCTTGTTGCTGGGTGAGGAGATTTTTGCGCTGCGTCGCCGTTACGGGATCACGCAACAGGCGGCGGCGAAGGTCTTTGGCAAAGGCAAGATCGCGTTCTCGCGTTATGAGAATGAAACAAGCTACCCGGACGAGAGCACCACCAAGCTACTGAAACTTGCCATCCAGAAACCGGATGTGTGCAAGCTTCTTGCTGACGATGCGGGTGTTGACTTGCCGCTGTGGAAAGCACGGTGTGAGGATGAGCGTGGGGCCAAAGTGTTATGGCAGATATTCGATGGCGTAGTCGATTCGACAACAAGGAGTCAGACGCAGCGAGAGCTGTTGGCAAGCGTGGTCCAGGCGAGCCGCGATGCTCTTGGGTCAACTTCCCATTTCGAGAGTTGGAATGCGGAAATGGTGAACAGCCCCCCCGCCAATGATGGTTGTTACGCTTCCTCAGGGGCTAGCTACGCATGAAGGCGGCGCCGATTCAACTACACCAGTTGTCCTTCCGACGCGTGAGCGTTGAAGTGAATGTGGCAACACTGGACGCGGACAGGCCGAGCCAAGTCGACCAGAATCTCACCTTCGATAACGTCCTGATTGCTACCCACGTGAATTTATTGCCGGTCACTAAGGAAGATTCCGAGGGAAAGGAGTTCTTGCTGACTTTGCGAGTGGTGATCGACAACAAGGTCCCAGACGATGGTAGCGCCTCGAAGCCCTCACCCTACCTCGTCGACATCGAGGCCGGTGCAATTATTCGTGTCGCAAAGGGCGCGGAAACACTCGGCGACATCGAGGATATCGTCGTCGTGAACGGCACATCGCTATTGTGGTCGGCGATTCGCGAGCAGGTTTGCAACCTGACAGCTCGCATGCCTTTGGGACTCGCGACACTGCCGACCGTACATTTTCAGGATCTTCGCAAACAGCGAGCGGAAAGTACGGCCCCGCAGGTGAAGCAGAGCAAGCCTCGTGTCTCCAAGCCTAGGTCGTAATCGGTCGTAGGTCGTAACCGGGTCAGAGTCCCTTACAGGTGCGGTTCGTGGCGGCTGACGTGGTGAGGGGCGGAGGCTGATGGGCAGGACGTGGTCGGCTTGGCAGGCTGGAGCGGTGACGAGGAGACTCCGGATGCCGCGCCAACCCAGACCTGATCTTGCCGGTGTTCCGCAGCATGTGGTTCAGCGGGGCAATGATCGTCAGCCATGCTTTTACGTGACTGACGACTACCGACGTTATCTTGCCGGATTGCGCGAATCAGCCATCCGCTATGGCTGTTCGGTACATGCGTACGTGCTGATGACCAACCACGTGCACTTGCTGGTGACACCGTCGTCGGCTGGCGCGGTGTCGCGGATGATGCAGTGGCTGGGTCGTCAGTATGTGGGCTACATCAACGGACGGTATCGGCGTACCGGCACGTTGTGGGAAGGCCGCTACAAGTCCTGCCTGGTCGATACCGAGCGCTACCTGCTCACCTGCTATCGTTATATCGAACTGAACCCTGTGCGGGCAGCCATGGTGTCCGATCCGGCCGATTATGCGTGGTCAAGCTACCGTGCCAACGCGCAGGCGTTGCCGGACAAAGTGGTAGTGCCACACGTCGAATATCTGCGTCTTGGTACCGATGTGTCGGAACGCTGAGTTGCCTACCGGCAACTGTTCAAGGAAGTATTGGACGATGATCGCCTGGCCCAGATTCGTGCGTACGTGCAGCAGCAGCGCGCGCTTGGCACACCGCGATTCCAGCGCGAGATCGAGGCGATGATCGGCCGTTGTGCCAGCGTCCGTGCCGCCCACCGCCCGCGACGGAACAAAGATGCTTTCGGAACGGGCTCTGACCCGCTTTGATTCGCCTTGATTTGCTGATCCGACGTTCCCGGGGGGCGAAATCGTGCAAGCTGTCGATCATCCATTCGATCTGGTGCTGTCCTATCCGCAATGGCAAGGCTCGGGACGCCCGGAACACCTGCGTCGGGGCGCGCAGGCCGCGGCCGATGTCTGCCGCAACTACGGGCCACTCGAGCGTGTCCCGGAGGCTGGCGGGGGCGAGGCCAGCGGCGGTGTCCGGCGCTGGACAGCGATCGCCGAGCAATTCCGTTCGGCCCAGGCGATCCTTGATGCGAGGCAGCCCAGGCGCATCCTGACCGCCGGCGGGGATTGCGCCTGCGATATTGCGGTCATCGACTACCTGCGTCGACGATATCCGGACCTGACCGTGATCTGGGTGGACGCGCATCTCGACGCGAACACGGTAAACACGACGCCCAGCGGCAATTTCCACGGCATGCCGGTGGCCGCGATCCTGGGTTCCGCTCCAGTCGAGCTGCAGGCGTTGCTTTCGACACCGCTGTCACCGACACAATTCCGTTATTTCTCGGCACATGTTGGCGATGAGGGCGATTGGGCGTTCCAGCGAGCTCGTGACCTGAGGTGGCTGGAACCCGGGCAACGCATCGCCGAACAGGTCGGTTCGGGGCCCATCCACATTCATTTCGATCTGGACGCGCTCGATCCTGCTGAATTCCCGCACGTTGCCTATCCCGATGGCAAGCTGCCGTTCGACGCCGGGCTTGCCTTGGTGCGCAGCGTTGCCGCCGATCTGGTCGGTCTGACGATCACCGAGTTTGCACCTTCGGACGAACGCGCTGCGCGGCACGGCAGTGGCTTCGTCGAACGGCTATGCAAGGCCGCCGCAACAAGGCAGTGATCGGGTTCACTTGTAGCTGTTCGGATACCTAAGGTCAGAGGGAATAAAGGGGGCGTGGCTAGTTAAACCCTACCCTTGGCGCTGGCCGGCCTTGGTCGCCCGCGTGGGCGGCAGGAAGCCGGCCGGGTCAGTGGACTGCCCTTAAGCAAGTGTCATTCGGTTCTGACCTGCCTTGGTTGGCGGCGCGCTCACGCGGGCACCGCCAGGGCAGGCCCGCGCAGCGAACTCACTCGGTTGCCGCCGGCTTGATCAGCGTACCGGCGTGCTTTTCCTGCAAAAAGGTGTCAGGGACAATTTCTGACAGCAGCCGGGCTGGTGGGATGAGGGTCTGGCGCGGCTCGCACTGATCGTAGCGGGGCGGGCGCTGAGTGATCCTGTCCGGCATGGCGCGACTTCCACGCTTCGAACTCGCCGGCGTTCCGCAGCACGTGGTGCAGCGGGGCAACAATCGTCTGCCATGTCTTCTGGACGATGAGGATCGCCAGCTTTATCTGCAGTGCCTGCGGCAGGCGTTGTTGCGGTTCGGCTGCAGGCTGCATGCCTATGTGCTGATGAATAACCACGTGCACTTGCTGCTGACGCCTGACGAGGCGGGTGGGGTGTCGCGGCTGATGCACACTTTTGCGCGCAACTACGTCGGCTCGTTCAATGGTCGGCACGGGCGCACGGGGACGCTGTGGGAAGGGCGCTACAAGGCGTGCCTGGTGGACTCGGGGCGCTACTTTCTGGCCTGCAGTCGCTACATCGAGCTCAATCCGGTTCGCGCGTGGATGGTGGCCCAGCCGAACGAGTACTCGTGGTCGAGCTATCGTTCAAATTGTCCCTGATACCTTTTGCCGGCATCGCTTACCAGCGATAGCCAAGGTTGACGTGCACGTAGCGACCACTAAAGCCGAACGGCGAGCCTTCCGGGTACGGCAGCAGACCGTAGAAATCGTTGGTCGGGCTGCTGTGCTGCGGGTAGACATTGAACAGGTTGTTCGCACCCAACGTCGCCGTCCAGTTGCCCACGCGGTAGCTGACGGAGAGATCGGTGAGCGTGCGCGCGGCGTAGGTCTGATCGCCCGGCAGCACCGGTACCACAAAGGTGAACGCACCGTAGCGGGTCAGCTGCGCGTGCAGCGTCCACTTATCACGACGCCAGTTCGCGTCGACAAACGCTTTATTGTGGGGGCTACCCTCGGTGATGATGCCCGCCTCCTCGCGCCCGATCACCGGCAACTCAAGCCCGGCGAGGCCGAGTTGCGGCGGGTTGGCGCGAATGTGGCGAATCGTCGTCTGGTTGTGGCTGTAGCCGCCCGTGAACTTGAGATCGTTCGCGCCAAAGGTGAGCGGCCACGTGCCGACGAGATCCACGCCGCGCGTACGCGTATTGACCGCATTGGTGAAGAAGCGACCACCGCTGACGAACGGGATGCCCACCGAGGTGAGGTAATCCTCAACCACCGGACCGGTCAGATCTTCGCTGAGGATGATGCGGTCACTGATATCCACCTGGTAGAAATCCAGCGTGGCGTAAGGGCCGAACCCCGGCGTCAGCACCAGCCCGGCGCTGTAATCGCGCGAGCGCTCAGGCTTGAGCGGCTGGGCGCCCAACGCGATGGCGGCCGGATCAGCAACCGGGAAAGTACGCACCGTGGTCAAGCTCTGGTGCCCCGAGCTGGCGTTGATGATGTCGATGGCGGTATCGGAGTAGTACTCCTGCTGCAGCGACGGCGCACGGAAGCCGGTCGACGCGGAGGCGCGCAGCGCGACCACCGGTGTGATCGTGTAGCGACCCGAAAGCTTCCACGACGTGGTGTTGCCGAAGTCGCTGTAATGCTCCTGCCGCGCGGCAAGCCCAGCCGAGAACTTGTCGGTGAAATCGGTTTCCAGATCGACGTAAGCGGCTTGGTTGTGACGGCTGTGCGAGCCGGCATCGGTGGGTTGATAGCCGGGAAACACCTGCGCGCCAGCACCGGCATAGGAGGCCGAATCACCGGGTTTGATCGCGAAAGTCTCCTCGCGCGTGATCAAGCCCCACGCCACGCCGAGTGCGTGTTGCCACGGCATGTCGAAATCGCGGTTGAAGTCCGCACTGAGCTGGTTCTGCCGCAGCGTCAGCGTGCCGATGTAGAACGCGGTGGGCGAGTCGGCACCAAGCGAATAGTTGAAGGTATTCGAGGTGTCGAGTTTCCAGTGGTTGCCACCGGTCGCCGCGCCCACGTCGTAATGCCAGCCGGCCACTTCACCGCGCACACCGAGTTGCGAGGTGTCATCGCGGATCGCGCTGTTCTCCACCGGCAAAAAGCCGTTCGGGTAAACCGCTGCGGCCGCGGGGCTCGCGCCCTCGTACATGGGCAGCCAGCGAAAGAAACCCGGCGAACTCACATCGCGCTTGTTGAACAGGCTCGCCACATACAGCGTCGCGTGCTCACCGAGCGGATATTCGCCGTTGATGGCGGCCTGCCTGGCGATCTTCTCGGGCATGCCGTAGTGGAAGGTGACGCGGCCGTAACTGGAATCGCCGGGAAACAGGCGATCGACAGCGGCGTGATTGGTCGGGTCCTGGTTCTGGTAGTTGGCCGCAACGCGCAGCCAGCCGTCGCCAATGCGGAAGCCGGCGTCAGCGCCCGCCGTCGACGTACCGCCCTGCCTGCCCGCCCACATGCCTCGCCCCACGTTGACCGAGCCGTGCCCGGGCCCCTGCTTCAGGATGATGTTGATGACGCCGGCAATCGCGTCCGAACCGTACTGCGCGGCGGCGCCATCGCGCAGCACCTCGATCCGTTCGATGGCATTGAGCGGAATCGCCGACAGATCAACCGGCGACGACCCACGTCCCATCACTTCAACATTGTTGAGCGTGGCCGTGGGATGTTGCCGCTTGCCGTTGATCAGCACCAGGCTCTGATCCGGCGATAGCCCGCGCAATTGCGCCGGCAGGTTGGCATCGGTGGCGTCCGACAAAGTGGCCTGGGGGAAATTGAACGACGGCAGCAACACGTTCAACGCGCTGGGCAGATCCGTGGCGCCGGTCGCCGTGATATCGGCCGTCGTCAACACATCGACGGGGGCGAGCGAGTCGGCCATGGTGCGGTCGAGCGTACGCGTACCGGTGACCACCACCGTCTGCAGGTTGGTAGCTGGTGGTACGGCGCCGGTGTCCTGCGCGCACGCGACCGAGCTGGCACCGAGCGCACCAGCGACGGCGAGCGCCAGAGTACTGATTCGAAGAAACATGAGCGAATTTCCTTGTTGACCACGCGCGCTGACCGGGCATCGTTGCCCGGCCATCGTCTGCGCAAAACCGCGGCATAGTAACGCTCAGCCATCCAAACGCACATGATGCAAGTCAGCACGCATCCCGCGCTGCCCCCCGCAAACCCGTACGAGAAGCTAACCGGGTCAGAGCCCCTTACCAAGAAGGTTTGGCCGGGCCGACGTGGGGACGAGGGAAGCCTGATAGGCGGGGCGGCGATGGGTTGCCAGGCTGACGTGGTGTTTGCCACGGAGAAGCCGGATGCCCCGCCAACCCAGGCCAGATCTTGCGGACGTGCCGCACATGTCGTGCAGCGAGGGAACGATCGACAGCCGTGTTTCTACGTGGAGGACGGCTATCGTCGTTACCTCGCCGGGTTGCGGGAATCCGCCATCCGTTACGGCTGTGTGGTGCACGCGTATGTGTTGATGACCAATCACGTGCATGTGCTGGTGACACCCTCATCGGCTGGTGCGGTGTCGCGGATGATGCAGTGGCCTCGGTCGGCAATACGTGGGTTACATCAACGGGCGGTATCGACGAACCGGCACGTTGTGGGAAGGCCGCTACAAGTCTTGTCTGGCCGATACCGAGCGCTACCTGCTTAGCTGTTATCGCTATATCGAGTTGAACCCGGTCCGTGCCGCCATGGTGGCTGACCCGGGGAACCATGCGTGGTCGAGCTATCACGCTAATGCGCAATTGCTGCCAGACGCGATGGTGGTCCCACACGCGGAATACCTGCGTCTTGGCGCTGATGCGGCGGAACGTTGCGTCGCCTATCGAGCATTACTCAAGGATGCATTGAGCGCGGATCGTCTGGCCGAGATTCGTGCCTATGTCCAACAGCAACGCGTGCTTGGTTCGCCGCGATTCCAGCGCGAGATAGAGGTGATGATGGGCCGTTGCGCCAGCGTCCGCCCTGCGCACCGCCCGAGACGCAGCAGTGAATCTGATGGAACGGGCTCTGACCCGCTTTAGTTGTAGTTGAGGCGTTCTGCCCGGTGTGGTCGGCGAGGGAGCGGCAGCTGGTGCGAGAATACACAAGCTCAAGCTTTGAAGGACACCGGAACGGGATTTAACTTCCTCCGTCCCGGTCCCGGTCTCGCCGCAGGGATGTTCAAATTGTCCCTGACACCTTTTGCACAACAGCGGTTGTCACCGGCAACCTGCCAGAACGCCGTGTTGCAGGTCCTCACCTCGGGTTACTTAGCCCTTTGCGGGTGCCGGATTGGCAATGCGGCCCCAAGTGGATTTGTTGCCCCAGATGTTCTGGCGCAGGCCTTCCAGCTGCAGGATCTGCGAGTGGTCGACAAACAGGTTGACCTCGTTGCCGTAGTTCTTGATGTACCACTCGAACACTAACGGGTCGGCCGACTCGAACATGACGTGCTCCAGGCCCACGCCGTTGATGATCGAAGCCGCCGCCGCGGTATTCCATGTCACCACGTTCTCGGTGATGCCTTCGGACTCGATCATGATGATGTCGGCGCCGGCATCCAGCGCGCTCTTGGCGCGATTGATCAGATCGCCCACATCCTTCTTGCCTTCGGCCGCCAACTCGGTCTCGGTGGAATCGCCGCCGGAGCCGAACTGGATGCCCAATTCCGGTTTGGCCTTGAGCCCGGCCTTCTTGACCTGCTCGATCAGGCGCAGCAGGCCGGAGGTGGGGATGGTGATGAAGCCGGTGGAAATTTCGATCACATCGAAGCCGACTTCCTTGGCTTCTTTCAGGTATTTGTCCACGGCGTCCGGGCCGTAGCGCAATACCGTTTCGATCCAGCCGCCCGAGGAAATGTAGGCGTTGTGCTTGTGTGCCAGATCACTGAAGGCACGTACCTGTTCGCGCGGCAGCAGGGCGAACGAGCCGCCGGCCCATTTGACGCCATCGACCCACTGGCCGGCGACGTCCAGCACGTCTTCCAGATGCCGCGTGCCATAGGTGGCGTAATACGGACCGCGGATTTCGGTCAGACCGAACGAGCGGGGTTTGTCGGGGCGATACGCGCGCGGAACGAAGTCGAAACTGGTGGTAGCCATGGTATTTCTCCTTTCGTTGCAGGGGGTAGTGCAGGGATCAGGCGGCAGCCGAGATGTGGCGCTGCGACGGAACCTTTGCCAGTAATGCGGTCAAGTCGCGCACGCTGTGGGTATCCAGCTCATGCACGGTGCGCGCGATCTTGTCGGCCAGTTCAGCGCCCGCAAAAGGCGTCACCAACCGATCGAATTTTTCACAGGCACTGGCCCAATCCAGCGGCTGCGAAGTGAACCCCTTGTAAGCCGCCGCGGTGGCAGAGAATATTTTCCCGTCGTTCAATTCCACTTCCACCTTGCTGGGCATTTCCTTCGGGAAGCGGGCGGAAAATGCGGCGTCCGGTGTCACCGTGGTTTTTTGCAGCAGCGCCTGCACGTCTGCGCCGACGATGCGTTCGGCAGCGTACTGGGCCGGTTGTACCTCGCCATCCAGCAACGCCACGGCCACCATGTACGGCAGCGAGTGATCCGCCTCTTCCTTGCTGCGAATATGCCATTTGTCGCCTTCCTCGCCACCGCCGATGATGTCGTAGGCGACCTGGAACGTGGTGATGTGCACCGCCCGAATTGCATCAGCGCGAAAACCGGGCCGAGCGGTGATCTCGATGGCTGCATCGATCGACGACTGCGAATGGATCTCCGCGTTGTGCTTCTTGATGATGGTGCGCAGGACGCTTTCCAGATCTTCGCGCGACCAGTCGATATCAAACGGGCCGGTGATGGTTTCCTTCAACCCCTTGTTGCCTTCAAACACCTGCTCGGGGCCGCTGATGCCCACGCTGGCCAGCAGCGCCGCGTGCGTACCTTCCTTGCCGACTTGCGGGTAGGCCAGGCCTTTCCAGTTCGACAGATTGCCGGTGCGGGTGACGCGCAGGGCGTTGTTGGCGGTGCCGGAAATGGCGATCGCGTTAGCCGTCTTGGACGCGTCGAGTTTCATTACCTTGGCGACCGCGGCGGCTACGGCGTATGCGCCTTGCACGGTGTGATCAAAACCTTTGGCTCGTACCGGCGCCACATCGGACAGCCGCGTATGCACCTGGTACGCCACTGCCACCGCGGTGAGCAAATCCTTGCCGCTGGCGTTGACGCTTTCGCCCGCCGCCAACACCGCACCGATGTTGTCCGATGGATGGCAGGTCTCGCCCGGGGCGAGGTAACTGTCCATGAAATCGAGATAGCGGCTGAGACCGATGTTGTAGAACGCCGCCCGGTCGGGCGCCGAGCTGCCACCGCCAATCAACGTGGAAGCGCTGTTGCCGCCGAGTGATTCGGTGAGCTTGCGGATCGCCCGCAGAGGTGGCGCATCGAGTGCGCCGATGGCAACGCCGAGCGTGTCGAGGATGCGGATCTTGATTTGTTCCACTGCCTGCGCACTGATTTGTACGTACTGGGCACCGTGGACAAAGGTCGCCAATTGCTGGACTTCAGTCATGGTCAGAGACTCTCCCTGGTCAAGAGGCGTATCGACACGCAAGCAAAATTTCACGCACGCGAAAGGGCACAGCTCGTCCGAGTGTCGATACGAATGATTCGCGTTACATGATGATGGACTGATCGTAGACGGGTCGTGGTGATCTGCATCAATCCCCAGTAAAAAGGCTTTGACGTAACCGTCCAGGCAGCAGCTGGAACAGCGACGAAAGGCGGCGGGTTGCCCCTTTATCGTGTGGTTCTGCTGCGCGCCGGGCGGGAAACCGGGACCGCGCCGGGCGGGAAACCGGGACGGAGGAAGTTAAATGCCTTTGGGTTTGTCTTGGTCTCGCCCCGGCCGCCCGGGTCGCCGCACATTCACCGGACGCCCCAAGGTTCTTTCCGCCATGGCCTGAAAGCGTTTGCTTCCAAAGGCGCGTTCCTGCTGCAGGTGCTGGCGAATGGCGATCAGCTCGTCGTCGCTGACGCCTTGTTTGAGCCATGTCCGATAGGCTTCGGCGCGCACCTGTGGCGTAGTCCCCATCTCGATGAAACAGGCGTGGGGTGTCACCAATGAGTCTTCGCAAAGTGCCAGGTTGGCGTGCACGCTGGACCAGTGGTGATGTTCGGGCCTCTCGACCATCGCGGCACGAACCGGGTTGAGCTCGATATACCGATAGGCGGCGAGCAGGTAGCGGTCCGAGTCGACCAGACTGGATTTGAAGCGCCCTTCCCACAGCGTTCCGGTGCGCCCATGGCGACGGTTGAAAGCGGTGACATAGGCCTGACCCAGTTGGCGCATGCCCAGCGATACCTGGCCGGACTCGTCGGAACTGACGAGCAGGTGCACGTGATTGCCCATCAAAACGTAGGCGTGAATGCGCAGACCGTGGCTCGCGGCGCTCTCGCCCAGCAGACGGAGATAGTGGCGCCGGTCTTCGTCATCAAGAAAGATGGCGCATCGATTGACCCCACGTTGGGTGATGTGGAGCGGTACCCCGGGAATTTCCAGGCGAGCTTGGCGAGGCATGTGAGGGACCGTGGATTGGTACCCCAGTGTCCGCGTGCACAGCAGCGGATGGCATCGGCAAGACCAGATGGTGCGGGTAAGTGCAAGCCGGGTTTCAGGGTCGCTTAACTTCCTCCGTCCCGGTTTCCGCGGTTTCCGCTGTCCCGGTTTCCGGTTTCTGTTTCTGGCCTAGACCAGATGGTGTGGGTAAGTGCAAGCCGGATTTCAGGGTCGTTTAACTTCCTCCGTCCCGGTTTCCGAGGCATGTGAGGGACCGTGGATTGGTACCCCAGTGTCTGCGTGCACAGCAGCGGATGGCATCGGCAAGACCAGATGGTGTGGGTAAGTGCAAGCCGGGTTTCAGGGTCGTTTAACTTCCTCCGTCCCGGTTTCCGGATTTCAGGGTCGTTTAACTTCCTCCGTCCCGGTTTCCGGTCCCAGTTTCCCCCGGCCGGGATGTCCGACGCGGTCTGGATCATGTCGGGCGTGATCTTCGCCGCATCCCGGCTCGTCGGAGGCGCCGCGAATGCGGTGATGGAAAAGAGGCAGGCAAGCGAAACAAGCGCCGAGCCCAGAGCGGCAGTCTTCATGTGCTGGGGGTCCTCATGGAGGGGGTTGCGTTCGCAACTATGGGAACGTCGGCAGGGATTTTGCAATCCGCCGGTGGCGGCACCGGCCGCGCCCATGGCCAATACCGCGCCGCTCGGTTTCAGGAAATTGCGTGTGCTCCGATCGTTGTTCACCGGAGCCGCCATGGGTGACGGCGAGGGACCGAAGGGGTGCAGAAAACCGGGCGACATGCGCGATAGTATGGAGTGTCGGCGACAGCACTCGGAGTGGGCAATGCGGCGTTGGAACGGCTGGGGCGAAGAGACGACCGTCATGGCTTTGCCGGCCGCCGGCGAGGCGTTTCTCGCCGCGCGGGTGGGCCCCGGCCAACGGCTGGCCGATGCCAGCTTGGCGCAGGTGCTGGGCACGGTGCCGGTTTCGCGACTGCCGGCGCATCCGTTGGTCAGCGTGGGTGCCGAGGAGCGCGTGCGGCATGCCCGCGGGCAGAGCCTGCCGGACTGGTTGGCGATGCGCTCCGGCGAGTTCGGCATATTTCCCGACGGCGTCGCCTGTCCGGAAACCGCCGCCCAGGTCCGCGAGCTGCTGGACTGGGCCAGGACGCACGACGTGGTCGTGATTCCCTACGGCGGCGGCACCTCGGTGGTTGGCCACATCAACCCGCAGGCGTCCGCGCGGCCGGTGCTGACGGTGTCGCTGGAACGCCTGAACCAGCTGTTCGAGATCGACGAGGACAGCCTGCTCGCCACCTTCGGCCCGGGCGCCAACGGGCCGCAAGTGGAAAGCCAGTTGCGCGCACACGGCTACACGCTGGGCCATTTTCCGCAATCGTGGGAGCTGTCCACGCTGGGTGGCTGGGTGGCCAGCCGTTCCAGTGGCCAGCAGTCGCTGCGCTATGGCCGCATCGAGCAGCTGTTTGCCGGCGGCACGCTGGAAACCTTCGCCGGCCCGTTGGTGATTCCGGCCTTCCCGGCGTCCGCCGCCGGGCCGGATCTGCGCGAGCTGGTACTGGGCTCGGAAGGTCGCTTCGGCATCCTCTCCGAGGTCAAGGTGCGGATCACCCGGCTGGCCGCGCAGGAGCATTTCTATGCGGTATTCCTGCCCGACTGGAACCAGGCGATGCAGGCGGTCCGCCAGCTGGTGCAGGCGCGCGTGCCGCTGTCCATGTTGCGCCTGTCCGGCGCGGTCGAGACACAGACCCAGCTGGTGCTGGCCGGCCAGCCGCGGCCGATGGCCTGGCTGGAAAAGTATCTGGCGTTGCGCGGTGCCGGTGACGGCAAGTGCATGCTCACCTTCGGCGTCACCGGCAACCGCGTGCAGAACGCAGCCTCGCTGCGGCAGGCCAGAAAGCTGCTGAAGGGTTTCGGCGGCGTGTTCACCGGCCGGGTGCTGGGCCGCAAGTGGGCGGAGCACCGCTTTGGGTTCCCGTATCTGCGGCACAGCCTGTGGAGCGCCGGTTACGTGGTGGACACGCTGGAAACCGCCACCGACTGGAGCAACGTCGACAACCTGCTGCAGCAGGTCGAAGCGAGTCTGCGCGAGGGCCTGGCTGCCGAAGGCGAACGGGTGCACGTGTTCACCCATTTGTCGCACGCCTACGGCGAGGGTTCGAGTCTGTACACCACCTACGTGTTCCGCCCAGGTGCCAGTTATGCCGAAGCGCTGGCGCGTTGGCAGCGCCTCAAGCACGCGGCCAGCCTGACCATCGTCGGCCAGCGCGGCACCATCAGCCATCAGCACGGGGTGGGTCGCGACCACGCCGCGTACCTGCCGGTGGAGAAGGGTGCGCTGGGCATGGCCACGCTGCGGGCGTTGTCCGCACATTTCGATCCGCAGCAGCAGCTGGTGCCCGGCGTGCTGATCGAGCAGTCGTGAGCAACACCGCCTGGAACGCTGCCTGGCGTGAACATGCGCTGCCCGGGCTGGCGGCGCAGGAGTGGGATCTGCTGGTGGTCGGTGGCGGCATCTGCGGCGCCGGCATCCTGCGCGAGGCGGCGCGGCGCGGCTGGCGCTGCCTGCTGCTTGAGCAACGCGATTTCGCCTGGGGCACGTCCAGCCGCTCGTCGAAGATGGTGCACGGCGGCCTGCGCTACATCGCCAAGGGCCAGTTCGGGCTGACCCGTGCTTCGGTGCATGAACGCCAGCGCCTGCTGCACGAGGCCCCCGGGCTGGTCGATCCATTGAGCTTCGTGCTGCCGCATTACCGCGGCGACTTCCCTGGGCCGAAAGTTTTCGGCGGCCTGCTGACGGTGTACGACGCGCTGGCCGGCCAGCGCCGCCATCGCTATTACCCGCCGCCGCCGCTGCGCTATCTGGCACCGGGTCTGAAACAGCAAGGTCTGCTCGGCGGCACGCGCTTCCTTGACGCGGTGACCGATGATGCACGCTTGGTATTGCGCGTGCTCGGCGAGGCGCGCGCCGACGGTGGCGAGGCGCTGAACGGCATGCGGGTGGTAGAGCTGTTGCGCGTGGACGGCCGGGTCGTCGGCGTGCTCGCCGAGGACGCCGAGAGTGGCCGGCGCTACCGCTTCCACAGCTTGGCGGTGGCCCAGGCGACCGGGGCGTGGGCGGATCAGTTGCGCCACCCGAGCCACCCCGGGCATATCCGCCCGCTGCGCGGCAGCCATCTGCTGCTGCCGGCGTGGCGGCTGCCGGTGGCGCACGCCATCAGCTTCATGCACGCCGCCGACCGGCGGCCGGTGTTCGTGTTTCCGTGGGAAGGCGCCACCGTGGTGGGCACCACCGATCTCGATCATCACGACCCGCTGGACATGGAGGCGCGCATCAGCACCGAGGAGCTGGATTACCTGCTCGCCGCGATCGCGCAGGTATTCCCCGGCGCGCGGGTCCGCGCCGGCGACGTGCTGTCCACCTGGGCCGGCGTGCGGCCGGTGGTCAGCGCCGGCGCGCTAGCCCGCAAACCCTCCGACGAAAACCGCGAGCACGCACTGTGGATCGAACCGGGCTGCGTGACGCTGGCCGGCGGCAAGCTGACCACCTTCCGCCCGCTCGCGTTGGAAGTGCTGCGCGCTTGTGCCGGATTCGTCGGCCGCGCGCTGGGTGACCCGCCGGCGGCGGTGTTCGGCCCGTGCCAGCCGCTACCGTTGCCGATGCTCAGCCCGGCCCGGCAGCGACGCCTGCGCGGGCGTCACGGGCGAGCGTTGCCAGGATTGCTGGCGCTGCTGGCGAGCGTCGGCAGCGAACGGGTCGGCGCGACCGAAACGCTGTGGGCGGAGTTGGCGTGGGCGGCGGACAACGAACTGGTGCTGCACCTCGACGACCTGCTGCTGCGGCGAACCCGGCTGGGCCTGCTGCTGGCCGGCGGTGCGCTGGCCGAGCTGCCGCGCATCCGCGCGTTGTGCCAGCCGCGGCTGGGCTGGAGCGACCAGCGCTGGGAGCGTGAGCAGCAGGATTATCTGGCACTCTGGCGGCGTTGCTACAGCCTGCCCGAGCCCGTGGCAGTGCGGCAACCAGCGGAGGGCGCGGAGCCATGAGCGGGCAAGGCTACCTGCTGGCGATCGACAACGGCACCCAGAGCGTGCGCGCGTTGCTGTTCGATATGGACGGCCATTTGATCGGCAAGGGCAAGGTCGAGCTGCAGGCGTACTACTCCACCCAGCCGGGCTGGGCCGAACAGGATCCGGAGTATTACTGGACCAGCGTGGGCGAGGCCTGTCGGCGCTTGTGGGCGCAGCTGGACATCGACCGCAGCCTGATCAGGGGCGTGTCGCTGACCACCCAGCGCGGCACCGTGATCAACGTCGACGAACACGGCCGGCCGCTGCGCCCGGCGATCCTGTGGCTGGATCAGCGCCGCGCCGAGGTGCGTGGCCGGATCAAGGGGCCGTGGGGCTGGCTGTTCAAGCTGGCCGGCGCGCAGGCGACGGTGGATTATTTCCGCGCTCAGGCCGAGGTCAACTGGGTTGCCCAGCAGCAGCCGGAAATCTGGGCGAAGACCCACAAGGTGCTGTTGCTGTCGGGCTTTCTCAGTCAGCGCCTGTGCGGGCAGTATGTCGATTCGGTGGCCTGTTGCGTGGCCTACCTGCCGTTCGATTACAAGCGCCTGCGCTGGGCGGCGCCGCGCGACTGGAAATGGCAGGCGATGCCGGTGCATCGTGCGCAGTTGCCGAAGCTCTGCAAGCCGGGCGAGCAGCTTGGCCGCATCAGTGCCGAAGCCAGCCGCCACACCGGCATTCCGGAAGGTCTGCCGCTGATTGCCGCCGGCGCCGACAAGGCCTGCGAGGTGCTTGGCGCTGGCGGCGTCGAGCCGGACACGGCCTGCCTGTCCTATGCCACTACCGCCACCATCAACACCACCCGGCGCAGCTATCTGGAAACGGTGCCGATGATTCCACCGTATCCGGCCGCGGTGCCCGATCACTTCAATACCGAGGTGATGATTTACCGCGGCTTCTGGATGGTCAGCTGGTTCAAGCAGGAATTCGGCCTGCGCGAGATGCAGCGCGCGCAGGCGTTGGGCGTCGAGCCGGAGGCGTTGTTCGACGAGCTGGTCAACGCGGTGCCGCCCGGTTCGATGGGGCTGACGCTGCAGCCGTACTGGTCGCCCGGCATCCGCGATCCGGGGCTGGAGGCCAAGGGCGCGATCATCGGCTTCGGCGATGTGCACACCCGCGCGCATGTCTACCGGGCGATCCTGGAAGGCCTCGCCTACGCGTTGCGCCAGGGCAAGGAGAAGATCGAGCGGCGCTCGGGCACCCGGATCACCCGGCTGCGTGTTTCCGGTGGCGGCTCGCAAAGCGAGGCGGCCATGCAGCTCACCGCCGACGTCTTCGGCCTGCCGGCCGAACGCCCGCAGGTCTACGAAACCTCCGGCCTGGGCGCGGCGATCTGCTGCGCGGTGGGGCTCGGCCTGCATCCGGATTTCCCGGCCGCGATCAGGGCGATGACCCGGGTCGGCCAGGTGTTCCAGCCCGACCCGCAGGCGCAACGCATCTACCAGCAGCTGTATGCCGAGGTGTATCTGCGCATGTACCGCCAGCTGCGGCCGCTGTACCGGAAGATCCGCCGGATCACCGGCTATCCGGCCTGAATCGACGAGGGGCGCGCCATGCAGTTTTCGCTGATCGACATCCTGCTGGTGACCAGCATCATCCAGGCGCTGGCACTGGCCGCGTTCCTGCTGCTGCCCGAGAACATCCGCACGACCAGCAATCGGCTGCTGCTGGTCACTCTGATCAGTTTTGCCGGCGGTCTGACGGAAATCCTGTTTTACGGCACCGGGCTCACGCTGCGCCATCCAGGGCTGGCCTATCTCGGCACGCTGCTCGGGTTGCTGCAGGCTGGCACGCTGTATCTGTATGCCAAATCGCTGATGCTCCGCGATTTCCGCTTGCGCAAGGAGCACTTGGTGCACACGTTGCTGTTCTGGGTGGTCGCTGCGGTGTTGATCGTGGAGTACTACCAGCAGCCGAGCGCAATCAAGCTGCAGATCCTGCAGCGGCGCGATTATCCGGGTGTGCTGACCTCGCCGCTGCTGGCGGTGGCCATCCACGCCGTGGTGCTTGGCTACCTGTACGCAACCATCCGCGCCATTTCGCGTTTCGGTGCGGGCCTGCGGCGGGTTTTTTCCGATCTCGAGAACAAGCAGCTGTCGTGGCTGCGCTCGCTGCTGCTGGGTTATTTCGCGGTGTGGCTGGTGAGCTTGCTGTACTGCCTTTCCGCACACATCTTCAAGCGTCCCGGCGAGGCGGATTGGGTGGTGGGCTTTGCCGGCGTGACCGGGTTCGTGTTCGTCAATTACCTGCTGCTCAATGCATTGCGCCAACCGGTGATCTTCCGCGGACTGGATGCCGAGGAAGCGGCGCTGCTGGAGGAGGTGGCGGCAGCCGCATCGCCGCCGCCTGCGACGGTGGCCAACGACGATCAGGCGCTCAGGCAGCGACTGCAGCAGTACATGCGCGAACAGCGCCCCCATCTGGGCTCCAACCTGACCGTGGCGCAGCTCGCCCGCGCGCTGGCCGTGGCGCCGCGCGAGCTGTCGCACCTGCTGAACCAGGGCTTCGACCAGAATTTTTTCGAGTTCATCAGTGGCTACCGAGTGGAAGAGGCGAAGGCCCGGCTGGCGGATCGCACCTGCACGGACACGATCCTGCAGGTGATGTACGACGCGGGCTTCAATTCGAAATCCGTCTTCAACACGGCGTTCCGCAAATCGACCGGCATGACCCCCAGCCAGTACCGCGCTGCCCACGTTCAGTCGCCGCCGGTGCGCCGCTCGACTGACGGGCCGAACCACCCGGTGGCGCGATCCCGGCGAACGGCGGTGTCCGGCAGGCACGACGAAACCTGCGGGTAGTCCGGTCCGCCATGGCAAGGCAGCGGCGGCCTTCGGATCGACTTTCGGTTGTGCTCAAGGTCGAACCAGCAACTCTTTGTTTATCAGGCAAATAACGCCTTGATCTTGGAGGCGTTCGAGTGCGTGCGTGCGAACGACGCCGCCACTGGCGGACCCCATCATGGTTCCCAGCGAAGGGATCGGGCCGCGAACTGTCGGTACCGGCTCGGCGCTTCGTTCCGAACCATTCAACAGGAGCACTCCATGAACTTTTCCATCTTGCGCCAACGCGTGATCGCCGTCGGCGTCGCCGCCGCACTCGGCCTCGGCATGGTCGGAACCGCCTCCGCCCACTGCGATGCGGCAGACGGCCCGGTCATCACCCAGGCTACCGTCGCCCTCAATACCGGCGACATCACCCCGCTGTTGAAGTGGGTGCCGGAAACCGAGGAGGCGACCGTCAAGCGCGCCTATGCGCAGGCCCGCAAGCTGCGTCAGCTGAGCCCGGAAGCCCGCCAGCTGGCCGACATGCACTTCTTCGAAACGCTGGTTCGAGTCCATCGCGCTTCGGAGGGCGTGGCCTTCGACGGCGTCATCAAGCCCGCCGGCGGGATCGAGCCAAGCGTGGCCGCCGCCGATGCCGCCCTGAAGGGCGGCAACGTCGATGCACTCGTCACCGAAATCACCGGCAAGATCGAGCACGGCATCCGTGCGCGCTACGCGGCGGCACGGGCGGCACGGGCCAGCGCCGATACCAGTGTCGCGAACGGCCGGGCCTACGTGAACGACTACGTGCAGTACATCCACTACGTCGAGAATGTGGATCGGGTGGGGGCAGGCACCGCCCATGGCGCGGAGGAGCACAGCGTGGCCGTGGCGCAAGACGCGCACTGAGTACGGCTGGCGGTACCTCGGATTGGCCGGTCCGGTTGGCGTCCTCCCGACGCCAGCCGGACCGGCGGTTTCTACCAGGTTGCGAGACCGTGTCGGCGCGCCATGCGTCGATAGTAGATCGGGTTGCCGATCGCCATGAGAGCCGCGCTGATCGGGGCCGTCCACAAGAACGTCGAAAGGGTGGCGGATGTCCCGTGATGGGGCGGAGCAGCGCCATGAGTCCGAAGACAACCCACAGGACGAGAACCAGCAACACGCCCGAAACGGCCGATATCGCGATCATCGCCGGTAATTTCAGAAACGGTGGAGGCGGCAGGAATATGCCTACGGAGCACAAGCCGGTCCAGATCGGCGGCGCGAAGTTGCTCCGAGCAATTCCGCCGCCCTGCATATGCCGCAAGTACGCCTCGATACGTTGGCTGGGCTGCATGTCGTGGATTCCGAACAGGGGCGCTCTCTCGAGCGCGGTGGCTGGCTTGCGCGCAACCTGACCCGTCTGCAGGATATCGGCAGGCCTCGCTGTCGGACAGGCGGTTAGCGCCAGCCCTTGCCGGAACAAGGCAGGCAGAGTGCACGTTCTCGGCAGCGTCGCCTCTGCCCCGGTTTTACGGGCGGCTCAGTCGCCGATGCGCCGCCAGACCGACATCGGCACGTTGCCGTCCGGACGCGGCGGTACCCGGTAGCTGAGCGTGTCGCCGCGCAACTCGAAGGCGCGGCTTTGCTGCTGTCCCTCCCAATTGGGGAAGGAGGCGCCTTCGATATGGAACACCAGCTGGTGCCGGCCCGGATCGACCGCAAGCATGCCGTAGTGGGTGCTTGCGCCCATCACGGCCGCCCGATATTCCTGCGCGCT
The DNA here is from genome assembly GCF_000473345.1 of Rhodanobacter sp. OR87. Classification (NCBI taxonomy): domain Bacteria; kingdom Pseudomonadati; phylum Pseudomonadota; class Gammaproteobacteria; order Lysobacterales; family Rhodanobacteraceae; genus Rhodanobacter; species Rhodanobacter sp. OR87. The sequence goes on along the minus strand of NZ_AXBJ01000006.1, from coordinate 32,382 downwards.
GGCCTTGGCCTTGTCCGGGTTGGCGAAGCGCGGGCGGTCGGCACGGAAAATCTGCAGCGAGTAGTGACCCGCGCGGTCGATCAGCAGCAGCCCCTTCGGCGCATCGCCGTAGTCGTGCGAGCGCGTGCCGTCCGGATGCAGCACGTCGGCCGCCACCAGCGTCCAGGTGCCGGCAAGCGAAACATCGCCGCGGGCATCGGCCGCCCCGGCGCCGGAGGCCCAGGCTAGGCCGGGCAGCAGACAGGCGAGGGCGGCAAGGCGGGAGAAGGTACGGTACAGGCTCATGGGGTTTTCCTCTTTCGAATCGGGTGGCGCATGCGTGGGTGAGGCGCCGATCGTAGGGCTTGCCGAAACGCGGGAAAACCGAATAATTCGAGGGTAATACTTTCGAATTGCTTACCGATGCCGCTCCCCAATCTCGACATGGACGCGTTGCGCAGCCTGGTGGCGATCCTGCACCTGGGCGGACTGGCGCGTGCCGCGGAGCGGGTCGGGCGCTCGCCCTCGGCGATCAGCCAGCAGATGCGCAAGCTGGAGTTGCAGCTGGGCCAGCCGCTGTTCCGCAGGCAGGGCCGCCGCGTGGTGCTGACCGAGGCGGGCGACCGCGTTCTCGCCTACGCGCGGCGCATCCTGGAACTCAATGACGAAGCGGTCCACGCGGTGCGCGGTGCGGCGATCGACGGCACGGTGCGCTTCGGCCTGCCGGGCGATTTCGCCGAGTCCTGGTTGCCGATGGCGTTGGGGCAGTTCCGGAAGGCCTACCCGGCGGTGCGGGTGGATGTGCTGGTCGAACGCAACGGGCTGCTGCTCGAACGGCTCGACCGCGGCGAGCTCGACCTGGTGCTTGCGATGAACCAGGGCGGGCGCGCGGACGCCGAGCGTCTGGCCACGCTGCCGATGACCTGGATCGGACCGGCAGGTACGGGCGAGGTCGTGCGGCCGGATACGGTGCTGGATCTGGCGCTCTACCAGCCGCCGTGTTTCTTCCGTCAGGCGGGTACGGCGGCGCTGGATCGGGCCGGCATCGCCTGGCGGCCGGCTTTCGTCACCGCCAGCCTGCACAGCCTGTGGGCCGGCGTGGCCGCGGGCCTGGGCATCACCGTGCGCACGGGTGCCGACCTGCCGCCCACGCTGATGCGCCTGGATGAACGTCACGGCCTGCCGTCGCTGCCGGGCGTGGAGCTGTGCCTGCATGCCGCCCCCGGCTCGCCGTCGGCGGCGCTGAGCCACCTGCGGCAAGCGGTGATGGAGCAGGCACGGACGCATCTGCGCAACAAGAGGACGATGCTCGGCAGCGCGTCCTCGCCGGGACCTTCACGCCGCCAGGCCCGCTAGGCTGCCGCGCGCATCCGGGATCGTGGTCTTGCGCAAGGAAGGCGGGGCGAGGCGCGCTCAGCTTGTCTTTCCGCAAGCCGGGACGCACGTGCACGCTTGACCGGCGGTACCGCTCGGGCAGCGCCACCATGGCCGCGCACGGGACTGAGCTCGAGGTAAGGGTGGGCGGTCATCGGGCAACGGTCGGTGTCGACCAGGCAGGACTTGAACCGTCCCCGCCAGGGTATGCCGGCACGTCGATGGCAGTTTGCGGCCCGGCGGCGCCGGCAGCCGGTGCCCGTGGTTGCCCACGAAAACGTAGGCATGTGCGTCCGGCAACTGCTCGGCCATGGCTTCGCGCAGCAGGTCGTGGACGTGGTTGCGGTCGAGGTCGTCGACGAAGATCGCGCAACGATTGACGCCACGCCGGGCGACATGAAGGGGTGCCCCGGGAAGCTGGAGGCGCGGACGACGTGGCATGCCGCAGGCTTGCTGTCGATGGCTCACCCGCGCCGTCGGGAGGCCGGAGCAACGGCGCCAGGCCGCGTCGGAAGGCCTGGTTGCCGGATTCCCTCCGCCCCTTTGGGACGCCCCGTTTCCCTTTGCAGCAGCGCTCAGTACCGCGCCGCCGTCAGCGGCGCATCGGCCCACTGCCACGCGGCCACCTGCCGCGCTGACGTTTCGCGCGCGGCATCCGCCTGACCGAGTTCCTGCTGCGCCTGCGCCAGGCCGAACAGCGACCAGCCGTTGAGCGGGTAGGTCTTCAGGTCCTGCTCGAAGGCTTCCGCCGCGCCCTTGGCGTCGCCCGCTTCGAGCAGCGCGGCACCCAGGTAGGGGCGGACCGGCAGCGGCCAGTCGGCCGGTTCGTTGTAGGCCAGGGCATCTTCGGCGGCCGCCGCTTCGCGCAGCACAGTGATGGCCTGCGCGTGCTTGCCCCGCGCACGCAGCAGTTCGCCGCGCAGCAGGGCATCGGCGACGCGCAGCACGCCGTCGGCGTGGTTGATGTCGAAGAAGCTCACCTTGGCCATGGCCGGGTCGATGGCGATCGCGTGCAGCGCGGCGGCCTCGCGCGCGGCCTCGGCCAGGGCACCGTTGCGCGCCTGGGCCATGCCGCGGGCGAAGTGGCGGATCGCGGCGGGGTACGGCAGTGCCGGCGGCGCGGCGGTATCGGCGAGGATCGCGTCCCAATCGCCGAAGCGGACCCGGGTGAGCAGCGGCGTGACCACGAACTGCTGCATGAACTCCATCGGCGCCGCGCCCATCGCGGCACGGTCGGCGCGCCGGGCGGTCTGCTCGGCCGCCTGCAGCGCCAGCGTGCGCGAGCCGGTCAGGCCGGTGGTCATGCTGGCGAAGTGCCAGTTGTGCGGCACGTAACCCAGCGGGTAGACGCCGTTGCTGCCGCGGCACATCGCCAGGAAATCCGTGTCCGCGGTGGTGGCGGCGAGGTTGGTCAGGGTGGCGTCGTGGTAGCGGCCGACGCGGATGTAGGTGTGCGCGGGCATGTGCACCAGATGGCCTGAGCCGGGCGCCAGCGCCGCCAGCGCATCCGCCCAGGGTTCGGCGCGCCGTGGGTCGGGCGAGGACTCGGTGGCGTGGATGTAGTAGTGCATCGCGCCGATGTGGCGCGGGTTGCGCGCCAGCACGCGTTCCAGTTCGCCGAGCAGGCGCGGGGTGAACTCGGCCGGGCTGCCGTCCTTTTCCCAGTACGCCCAGGGCGAGAGGTCCATCAGCGCTTCCGCATACAGCGTCGCCGCGTCGTCGTCTTCGGGGAACTGCTCGACCACGCGCGCCATCGCGTCGGCATAGGCACGGTCCAGCGGTGCGCGATCCGCCGGCGCCGGGTCGGCATAGCGCAACTGCAGCGCCTGGATCAGCGCGCGATCGACCGGGCGTGCGGTGGCGGCCAGGCGCGCGGCGCGCGCGGCGAGGGCAGTGGCGTCTTTCGCGTGCGCCGGGTCCATCGGCAGGTTGATGTTCGGCCCCAGCACCAGGGCCTGGCCCCACACGCACATCGCGCATTGCGGGTCCAGCCGCGCCGCCTCGGCAAAGGCGCGCCCGGCCGCCTCGTGGTTGAAGCCGTAGGCCATGCGCAGGCCCTGGTCGACATAGCGCTGCGCGGCGGGCACGCGGGTGGCCACGTCGTGGTGCAGGTCGCCGAAGGTATCGAACAGCGGCGGGGTGGCTTCGGCGGCGGATACCGCGTCGCGGGTCGCCTTCGGCGCCGGATCGCAGCCCACCAGCAGGACCGCCAGCAGCGGCAGGAGCAAGGGTCGACGGATCATCGTGGTTCTCCCATGGTCGGGTTCGGGCACAGGGGGAAGCGACGGATAGCCTAGCCCGAGTCGGCGGGAAAAGGGCGCGCGATTTCCGCTTTCCGCGCACGGGCCGGTTCGTCGCGATCCGGTCCAGAACCGGGCGGCAACACCTTCCACGGCCACATTGTCCGTGGCAGTTTTTGGCCATCCAGCCGGCTGTTGCGGCTCCACTCCGGAAGGCTCACCATGGGCGACGTGCGCGAATGCTTCGCCGTGTTCGATCGCGCGCCATGTGCGATGAAGTAGTGAGGGGGAAACAACGTTTCGGGGCAGGCACGAACGCCACCGCGCTCCTGGGTTTCCCCGGGTAAATGGCGGCGCGATGTGCCATCGGGCTCAGCCGTGCTCCCGGCACCGTGATCGACACGGTGGCCGATCCGGGCCGAGCCGTCCGCTGTGGAAAGAGCTAATCGGGGGCGTCATGACCACGAACCACGCGCAAGCGCTCTATGTGCCTGCCAGGCCGTTTGCCCTGGCGATCGACCGCTGGATCTGGGTTTTCATGGCGGCTTTCTTCATCGCCATTACGCTGGCCGGCTTCATTCCGGACTCGCTCGGCAAACTTGCCATGGTGCGGGCCGGGGCAAGGCCGCCGTTCCCGCCGATCTTGCACGTGCACGCGGTCCTGATGGGCGCCTTCCTGCTGTTGCTGCTCACCCAGGCCTGGCTGATGGCGACCGGCCGGCGCGATCGACACATGCTGCTGGGGCGCGCGGCCTTCGTGCTCGTTCCGGCCATCGTCGTGGTCGGCTTCATCCTCGTCCCGACGATCTACCAGCAGGTCTGGAACGGCGCCCAGGCAGCACCGCCGCCGGTGCGGGAACAGTTGCGGCAGACGCTTCATTTCCTCGACAACATCGCGTTGCTGCAGACGCGCATCGGCATCTTCTTTCCGCTCTGCATCGTGCTGGCGTTGCGGGCACGGCACGCCGATCCCGGCTTTCACAAGCGGATGATGTTCCTGGCCGTCGCCACGCCGTTGCAGGCGGCGATGGACCGGATCGCCTGGCTGCCGACCACCGCCCCGGTCAGCCCGCTCTCGACCGATCTCTACACGCTGCTGGCGGTATCACCGCTGTTCGTGTGGGACGTGGCCCGGCATCGGACGGTGCACCGGGCCTACCTGGTATGGCTGGGCCTGTACCTGCCTTTCGCCGTCGCCGTCCACCTGCTGTGGGACACGCCGGGATGGCACGCGCTCGTGCCGCGGATCCTGGGGCCGTGAAGGGTGCGGCGACGGGGCGGCACCGGCGGCGCTCTCCGCCGGGTGACTGCTGCCACGCTGCGCCGTGACGGTGGCCGAAGCCGTCGGCCTGAAGGCCCGCGAACTGGGCGTAGGTCGGAGTGGCCACCTCCCGGTGCCACCCCTCGTTGTCAGCCATATTGCAACAGGCCGGCTTCCAGTTCGAAATACCGCCCCACGATAAAGGGGTGCTCGTCCTGCATATACAGTCTCGACTTGGACTCCCGCAGCTTTCGCACGCAGTCGACGAGCCGTTGCAGATCGTTGGTTTCGAAGGTCAACAGCCACTCGTAATCGCCGAGCCCGAAGCCATAAACGCCATTGGTGAGGATGTCGGGCGTGAATTCGTGGCCGATATCGCCATGATCCCCTATGAGTGCTTTGCGCTCCCATTTCGGCAACAGATAATATTCCGGCTTGCGAATGAAGGGGTAAAAGCACAGGTATTCCCTCGGCCGCATGCCGATCGCGAAGGACGTCGGGTGTTCGGAGAATTCGAACGGCTTGGTGACTCCGGTAAAGGCGTGGGGCGTGGTTATATACCGGCCAAAGGACGAGCGCCTGATCTCCAGCTGCAGATCCTGGATGTCGTTGAAATGATCGGCGAACATCCAGAAGAGGATGTCCGTATGGGCCTGGAAGCCCTGGACCACGTAGGTTCCACGCAATCCCACCCGGTCTTCGTATTTCCGGAAGATGTCGACCACTTCCTTGATGGCGGCGATCCTGTCGCCCTTCTCCGATTCGTGCCATGCCGACGTGTACTTTATCGCCAGCTGTGCGGTGTACTGAGTTCGCATGTTGGTTGCTTTCCGTGACTATGTTGGGAGTGTCAAAGCGACTGCCTGATCGCCGCAATCTGCTTGCCGTGAAGCTCGTCGTGGATCCAGATGGTGTCGAGCAGGTTCTTCAGGCTGACCCTGCCGAAGGCGGGATGCTCCAGTGACCGCTCGGCCAGGACGCATTCGTGCGTTTCGTTGAATACCGACTGCAGGTCCCTGAAGCGCGATTCCTCCAGCAAGCGGATCAGCTGCGCCTTGGTGAATCGCTCGGCGGTTGCCTGCTCCTCGTCGCAGCCTTGCTGCAGGCCGGCCGCCAGAAGCGACGCGTCCTTTTCCTCGACCTTCCCGCTGCGGGACTGCAGTGCATCGAGCACCATGGCCGCGGTTTCCCGCTCGCTCGCGTAAAGGTGGTGAACGATCTGGCCGATCGAGGGCCCGCCGGTATGCGGCTTCGCATTCAACTGCTCTTCCGTCAGGCCTTCGAGGCTGTCCAGGAGCTTCTCGCGAGTCGTGCCAAGGTTTTCAATCAACATGTGATGCCTCTCGTGAGTTCAACAGGTTTCTTTGCGCCAGATGGTCGACCAGGTCGTGCGCGACCTGCTCCCCCTGTCGAATGCAGTCCGGCAGGCCCACGCCTCCGTAGGTGGCGCCGGCCAGGAAGACGCCAGGGAACTGCGTGGCGATGGTCCTGCGGGTGTCCCCGAGGCGCTCGAGATGGCCTACCGAGTACTGCGGCATCGCGTGCTTCCAGCGGGTCACCTGGTAAAAGGCCGGTGTTTCGCGAAGCGCCATGAGGTGCCGCAAATCGGCCATGACGGTGTCGACGATGGTGGCGTCGGACTCGTCGACAAGTTGCGCGTCATGCGGGCCACCGATGTAGCAGCGCAGTAACGCCGCGCCGTTCGGGGCCACGTGAGGCCATTTGAGGTGCGCCCAGGTGCACGCCGTGATCGCATGCCCCGACCCGCGTGGCACTACGAAGCCGGTGCCGTTCAGCGACATGCCTGCGGTTCCCTGCGGGAACGCCATCACGACATTGGCGACGGACGTCGGCGGAGTCAGCAGCACGGGCGAGATGGCATTTCCTGCGGCAGGAAACAGCTTCACGGCGGCGGAGCCCGGTACGGCCAGGATGATCGAGCAGGCGTCCAGCGTGCGCCCATCGTCCAGCTCCACGCGATAGTGCCCGCCCTGCCTGCGGATGGCTCTTGCGGGGCTGCCTTTCATGATCGTGCACGACTTCAGGCGACTTTCGATCCGCGCGGTCAGTGACTGCAGCCCCGTCTTGAAGCTGAGGAATTGCCCCTGGGCTTTGCCGGCGGGCGCCTGCTTGACATGGGCGTATGCTCCGCTCATCGCGCGGATCAGGCTGCGGCGGTTTTTGCTCAGTTGATGGATCTGCGGGAACAGGGCCTGCAGGCTGTAGTGGTCGATGTCGCCGGCGTAGATGCCCGACAGCAGCGGCTCGATCAGGCGATCGACGATGTGATTCCCCAGATGCCTTCGGAAAAAATCGCCGACCGGCTGGTCGCCGCCGGTTTCCTTCCGCGGCCAGAACAGATCCTGGACTACCCGCATCTTGCCTAGCGGGGAGAGCAGCGGCGACCTCAAGAGCGGCCACAGCCTGACGGGAATGCCCATCATCGTGCCGGCAGGGATCGGATAGAGCCGATCGCCTCGCGCGATGAAGGCCTGCCCCGTGTGGTTGCGTACCAGCTCGTTTTCCAGGCCGATGTCCTGCACGAGCTGGTAGGCGCTCTTCTTGCTCGCCACGAAGGAGTCGGGGCCGTGTTCCATCAGGAAGCCGTCGCGGATAGTCGTCCTGATCTTCCCGCCGAGCCGAGGCTCCGACTCCAGTAACGCAAGCCTCGGCGCCGAGCCCATGTCCTCCAGTCGGCGTTGCAGATAGAAGGCCGCGGTGAGTCCAGTGATGCCGCCACCGATAATGGCGGCGTGCAGCGGCTGCCCGGTCATGCGGGCACCCCCGCCTGGTGCGCCAAAGCGTCGCTTGCCGCGTCGGCCAGGCAATCAATGAACAGGGTGGCGGTGTTTGGCATGGCGGGACGGATATAACGCCCTCCCAGGGCCGTTACGACCGCCCGGCATTCGACGTCCAGGTCGTAGAGAACCTCGAGATGGTCGGCGACGAATCCGGTCGCACAGTAGACGAAGGTGCGGTAGCCGCCGCTGCTCCACAGATCACGGGTCAGCTCGCGGATGTCCGGGCCCAGCCACGAATCCGCGGTTCTTCCTGCGCTCTGCCATCCGGTTGCGTAGTGTTTCAGGTGTGCCGCCTGGGCGATTGATCGTGCGCTTTCTTCCAGCTGGCGCGGGTAGCGGTCGGGGGGACCCAGCATCGCCGCGGGCAAGCTGTGCGCGGAGAAAATGACGACGGTCGTGCGCAGGTCATCCTCGGGGATGACCGCGAGGGCAGTCCGGATCTGCTCGGCCCAGTAACGTACGAATTTTCCTTGCCGGCACCAGTCGGACACGACCGTTATCGCAGGTCCGCCCAGCCACGCAGCTGCACCCTGTGCGCGCTCGCCGTAACCGTGGACGCTGGCGTTGGCATCGTAAGGTGCCAGCGCCAGGGCAACGGCCTGCGTGATGCCATCGTGGTGCATGGCTTCGACGGCATCTTCAATGAACGGCTCCGCGTGTTTCAGACCGATGTACAGCTTGAATCGCTGATCGGCGTGGCGGGCATTCAGCCGTGTCGCCAGCGCGTCTGCCTGCGCTTTCGTGATGCGGGCGAGCGGCGAGGTGCCGCCAATGGCCTGGTAGCGGTTCCTGAGCTCCTGCAATAGCGCGTCGGATGGACGCTGTCCGTGACGGATGTGGGTGTAGAAGGAATCGATGGAGTCGGGACCGTGCGGCGTGCCGTACGCCATGAGCAGCAGCCCGGTGGTTTGTTGCGACATGGCGTCGCGTTCCCTCTGTATGGGTCTTCCGACATTCATGGGTAATCCCGGAAATAATCCTTCCCGGGGTCTGTCCTGGCGGGTCGAGGTCGAGTGGTACGACCGTTGTCGCAAAAGCCCGGTCGCGTATGGGATGCACTCTTGTGGCCATGCACTCGATGCATGGCGGGATACCGTGCAGCGTGAATGCGACGGCAGCTCGAAATCGCATCGATACTCTCCTTCCCGGAGAGTTGTCGCTTTTATACGACCCGGCCCTGTGGGCCGCACTGATACAGATCAGCCGGTGATTTTCGTGCGGTGCCCCTCGGCTTGGCGCGAGAGGCGGAAGTCGGCGCGCCGCCGCGCCGCCGCTCGCAGGGTCCGCAGCGCCTTCGGGCTCTTTTCATCATGGTCAATATGGGTATCGGCGCGTGGCGTAGCTTGAGCTCGTCCAGACGGGCGATTTCGGCCCATGCCCAAGCTTCCATCCGTTGTTCGTTCTACCTGGCCCCGCTGGATGGCGCGGCGTTGCCCGCGTTCCTGCCCGGCCAGTTCCTGACCTTCGCCGCCGTCGCCGGGGACGACCAGGCCAGCCCGCTCGTCCGCTGCTGTTCGCTGTCCGCGCCGCCCGATCCGACGCACTATCGCATCACGGTCAAGCGCACGCCGGCTCCGGCCGGCCGGAGCTTCCGGCGGGAAAGGTCGCGAACCATTTCCATGACGCGGTGCACGTCGGCGACGTGCTCAAGGTGAAGGCGCCGGCCGGCCGCTTCGTGCTCGATCCCGGCCTCGACGTGCCGGTGGTGCTGATCGCCGGCGGCATCGGGATCACGCCCCGCTGTGCATGCTGCGCGGGTGTCTCGCCGCGCAGCCCGGGCGTCGCGTACACCTCTACTACGGCGTGCGCAGTGCGCGGGAACAGGTGTTCGGCCAGCGGCTGGCGGCGCTGGCGCAAACCCATCCGGCCTTCCGTCTGCACGCGGTGTGCAGCAACCCCGCGCCCGCGGATCGGCGGCTTCGGCGCCGGCATGCCGGCGCGAACCGGCTGGTTCCAGCGGGGGGATGGCGACTTCCCTCGGGCGCGCGTATCGTGGCCGGGCGCATATGTCCAATATGCGTACTTGCGTGGACGCCCGTCGGCACGACCGACCCCGACGTCCCAGGGGACGCGGTCACCTACTCACGAACGGGAGACCGACATGATGAAGACTCGACTGCTCGTCGCAGTGGCGGCCGTGGCGTTTGCCACCGGCGCGCTGGCGGCGACGCCAACCACCCTCAAGCTGCACAAGGCAGGTACCACCACGCCCACGACCACGCCCGTGGGCGGGCAGGCGCTGACGAACCTGGAACTGGATCCGGCCATGACCGCGGGAGAGGCCGGTTCGGGCGCCGGCGGCGAACTCGGGCCGCAGCCAGTGGTGAACCGCAGCATTGCCCGCGGTCACGCCGGCAGCAACCGGATGGGAACGGCCCGCCGCGCGAAGGCGAACCCGCAGCTGCTGGGCGGTTTCGATGGCCTCGATTTCCATGACCAGCGTTATGCCAACGGCGGCAACCAGTTCTCGGTGGAGCCGCCCGACCAGGGCCTGTGCGCCGGCAACGGCTTCGTCATGGAAAGCGTCAACGACGTGCTGGCGATCTATGACAAGGCCGGCAACGAGCTCGTCGGTCCGGTCGATCTCAACACCTTCTACGGCTACCCCGCGGCGATCAACCGCACGACCGGGGCGTACGGGCCGAGCATCACCGACCCGTCCTGTTACTACGATGCCGGCACGCAGCGCTGGTTCCAGGTCGTGCTCACGCTGGACCGCGTCGGCACCACCTCGTCGCTGGCCGGCACCAACCATCTGGACATCGCCGTCAGCCAGAGTGCCGACCCCACTGGGGCCTGGACCATCTACCGGCTGCCGGTGCAGAACAACGGCACCGACGGCACGCCAGACCACAGCTGCGCGGGCGGCTTCTGCCTGGGCGATTACCCGCACATCGGCGCCGATGCCCATGCGATCTTCCTGACCACCAACGAGTTCGCGCTGTTCGACAACGGCTTCTACGGCGCGCAGATCTACGCCATCTCCAAGCAGGCGCTGGCAACCGGTGCCGCTGCGCCGAACGTGGCGCTGTTCAACGCTGGCGACCCGAGCATCCCCGCGCCCGCATTCACGGTCTGGCCGGCCATCTCCTCCGGCGGGCAGTATGTCGACACGCGCGGCGGCACCGAGTACCTGCTGAGCTCGGACGCGGTGTTCTACGACTCGGGCGTCTCGAACACGCTGTGGCTGTGGTCGGTGTCGAACACGCAGGCCATCGACAGCGCGCCGGCGGCGCTGACGCTGAACGTGTCGCCGCTGACCGTGCAGACCTATGCCGTGCCGAGCAGCCTGGCGCGGCAGAAGCCGGGCAGTGCGCCGCTGCGCGACTGCTTTGCCCTGACCGGCTGCGCGCCGACCTATCTCGGCTACCCGAACATCGTCTATCCGGCGCCGCGCCCGATGGCGGTGAACGACTCGCGCATGCAGCAGGTGAGCTACGCCAACGGCAAGCTCTGGGGCACGCTGGATACCGACGTGCTGCTGGCCGATGGCAGCCACGGCTCGGGCATCAACTACTTCGTCATCAATCCGGCGTCCGGCGGTCTCTCCGCCAACGGTACGCTGGCCTTGCCCGACGCGAACCTGACCTACGGTGCGGCGGCCGTCACGCAAAGCGGGCGCGGCGTCATCGCGTTCACCGTGGTCGGCCCGAACGATCATCCGGGCGCCGGCTATGCCGGGCTGGACGCGAAGCTCGGCGCCGGCGAGGTGCATATCGCCGCGGCGGGTGCGGGGCCGTGGGACGGCTTCACCGGCATCCCCTACCTCGCCGGCGATCGTCCGCGCTGGGGCGATTACGGCGCGGCGGCGGCCGACGGCAACACGATCTGGACTGCCTCCGAATACATCGCCCAGACCTGCACCCTCAGCCAGTACCTGACTGCCCCGCGGTTCCAGTGCGGCGGTACGCGCGGTGCGCTGGGCAACTGGGCCACCCGCATCTCGGCGATCGGTCCGTGAGCCGGCTGCGTCCCCGCCGCGGCGTCGAAAAGCGCGTGGGCGGGGGCGGGCCACACAAGGCGTGCCGCCAGTCAGGCACGCCAGGCACCTGATCCGGCGCAGCCAGCGACGGACAACCGGGCGGGTGCGCTGGAGAGGGCAGGGTCGCTCTTTTCGACCACCTGCCGGACAGGCAGGACCGGCCGGCTCGCCCCGGGGCGAGCCGGCCTTCGCGCCGCGCTATTTGCCGAGCGCCTTCACCGCGTCCAGCGTCTCCTGCACATGCTTCTTCGGGCTCAGGTTCGAATAGACGTGCACGATCTGCCCGGACGGGGCGATCACGTAGGACGTGCGGTCCGACCAGCCGGGCCGCAGCGGCAGCAGTGCATCGTATTCCCTGGCGATCTTCGCGCCGTTGTCGGCGGCGACCGCGAACTTGCCGCCGCAATGCTCGGTTTCCTGCGAGAACGCCGCCAGTTCCGCGGTATTGCCGGCGGTGACGCCGATCACGGTGGCGTGCTGCGCCTTGAACTGGTCGATGGCCTCTGAGAACAGGTGCGCTTCCAGGTTGCAGCCCGGGGTGTGCGCGGCGGGGAAGAAATACACCACCACCGGCCCCTTCTTCAGGGCATCGGCTAGCTTGAACGTGAACGGCTGGCCGGCAAGATAGGCTGGCGCAGAAAAGTCGGGCGCCCTGGCGCCTTCCTTCAGTGCTGCCAGGGCCGGTGCGGCGAGGGTGGCGCTGCCGACGAGGGCGAGCGCGGCGAATTTCAACAAGGCGTTCATGGCGATTCCTCGGGCCAGGGGGTCAGACAGCTTATACGCCAGAAGCGCCCGGGCGGATGCCGCGGCCGCTCGCGGCGCGGGCTTCGCCTCGTTGCCTCGGTGGCACGGATCATGGCCATGGCTGCTTTCTCCGCAGCCCGTCGCCGGGCCGGAGTTCTGGTATGTTGGCTGCGGGGAACCGGTCTGCATGTCCATTCGCACTCACCCGGCAGGGGTCAGCCTCATGGGCCACGACAAGTCACGATCGAGCGTTTCAGTCGGCGCGGTCGACTGGAATGATCCGCATCTGGATGCGCTGCTGCAGAAAGTCGACGGCTGGAAGGTCGACAACCGCAGCGACCAGCCGCCGCAGGAAGTGCAGATCCACGTCAGCTCCGGGTGGACGGCCAACTCCGTCGTGAGCAAGCCGGCCCAGCTGATTTCGATCGACGAGCAGACCATGGTGCTGGTGACCCGGTTTCCGCTGCCACAGGGCGACCATGTGCGCGTGGACAACCAGCAGGCGGGTGGCACGCGCAGCGTGTGGGGCTGGATTATCGAAGGACGCGAGGGCTACCGCATCGAGGACCGCGAGCACGGCCTGTTCCTGAACAAGTTGCGCATCGGCTGAAGGCAGGGCAGCACGCGCCATTCGCGCTCGCTGGCGGTACCCGGTCTGGCGCCATGGCGCGAGCGGCGCCGGCGGTCAGCACTCGTGCAGCCAGTAGATGCTCACGCCGTTGCTGCAGTCTTCCGCGCGCCTGCCGGCGCGGCCTTCGACCACCACGCCCCATACGCTGCGCATGCCGTCGCCGTAGAAGCGGTCCACGCGTACATATTCGGCGGTGGGAATCGGGAAGCTGGCTTCCAGCACCATGACCTTGTCGCGCTTCCACACCAGCACCGCCGTCCGTCCGCCGCCGGCGCTCCAGCCGATCTGCACCTGCACTTCTTCCCGCGGGAAGTTATCGCGGTTGTCCAGGTCCCAGTCCTCGATCTTGCTCAGCAGCTTCTGCAACTGGGGATCGCTCCAGTCGACGCGATTGCCTGCGCGGGTGGGGTTGCTGCGGTCGACCATCATGCGGGCCATTCGCTGCGGTGGGCGGTGCTGCTGCGGCCGGGCTCGCCATGTGCGTCCGTGCGCCGGTGGCACGCGCCCGGCAGGCATGGCCGACGTGGCCGGTGGCCCCCGTTTCCCGCGGGTGGCGTCGTTGCGCTAAAGAGCATCCGGATGTGGCGTAGCATCGATGGATCCTTCGGGTTTGCTACGGTCATCGGCACGGCGCCGGTTTCCTGAAGGGGTGCGGGGCCGGAACGCGAGCGGCCCGCCCGGCGGCAGGCTTTCACGCACGTCGATGCCGCTGCTCCGGCGCGGGGCTTCAGGCTTCGGCCAGGTTGCCGGCGTCGGCGACGACCCGGTTGCGCCCGGCGCGCTTGGCGCGGTACAGCGCGACGTCTGCCTCCTTGCACAGCCGCTGCAGCCCGTAGCCGGAGGTATCGGTGGAGGCCAGTCCGACGCTGGCGGAAATCGCTATGTGCTGCCCGTCCTTCTCGATCGGCGTCGTGCCGATCGCGATCCGGATGCGCTCGGCGATGTCCAGGCCCTGGTTGCGGGAACACTCGTGCAGCAGGATGCCGAATTCCTCGCCGCCCAGGCGGCCGAACAGGTCGCTGGGGCGCAGGTGCTGCTGGCAGATCGCCACGGCCCGCTTCAGCACGGCGTCGCCCATGGCGTGGCCGTGGGTGTCGTTGATCTGCTTGAAGTGGTCCAGGTCGATGGAGATCAGGCAGGCGTGGCCGAGCTTCTTCTCCAGCAGGCGCAAGATGCGATCGGCCTCGTGGATGAAGTGCTGGTGGTTCAGGATGCCAGTGAGCCCGTCGCGGATCGCCATGCGCTTGAAGCGCCTCTGCGAACGCATGGTGCGGAGCAGCCAGAGCGCGATGGCCGCCAGCAGGATGATCAGCAGCGTGATGTAGAGCCGGTCGGTCTCCGCGGCCTTGGCGTCCAATGCTTGATGCAGCTTGAGGACACTGTTTTGCCTGCCAAGCTCTTCGGTTTCCAGCTTGCGGGTCAGAATCTGCTGCTGGACCGTCTGGTAAGCCAATGCCTGTGCGGAGGCATCATTGAGCGAGCCCTTGTCCTGGGCGACATAGCGTTCGTAGTAGGCAAGCGCGGCGGCTGTGTTGCCGTGCCGCTTGGTGACCAGGTAGAGCACTTCATACGCATCTTTGAGATAGTCGTTGACGTCGTCCGGGCCGGCCATCGCCAAGGCGGCGAGTGCCGCCTTCTGGGCGTCATCGTCTTTACCCAGCTGTGCATACGCCTGAGCTCGTTGCACCTGCGCGGACAGCGTGTGCGGGTAGTAATGGTTGATCCGGATGCCGGGCGCTATCCGGTCGAGCAGCGCCAAGGTCTTGGCCGGCTGGTGTTCTTCCAGGTGGAGCGTGCCGAGGATGAGCTGCATGGTCGTCGCCATGATGGGCTGTCCAGCCGCTTCGCATGTCTCGATGACCTGCTGCAGTTCCGGACTCGCGGAGGTGAGCCGCTTGGCGTTGTAGAGCGCGGCCACCAGCTTGGTACGCGAGTAGCACGAGGTCGTCTTCGAAGGATCGATGTCCTCCATCATGTGGGCGTACTTGATCGCCAGATTGGTCTGCCCGGCCAGGTTCAACGTCTGGGACAGGTAGCTGAGGACCTGGAGGCGGGCCTCTTTGTCCCGGATTCGGGGCAGGTCGATCGTGAGCTGCTGGGCCAGTTGGAAGGCGTCTTCATAGCGGCGACCGACCGCCAGGTTGTTCATGAGCAGCGCCGATGCCTTGGTGGCAAGCGTCGGATCGCCTGAATGGCCGACCACATCGCGCAGCGGCTGCTCCGCTGTGGCGTAGCTGCCCTCCAGCGAAGACTCGAGCGCGTCGAGATAGCGCAGATGCCATTGCTCGGCCGTCGTCAGCGCGGGCGATTCGCGATGGATCTGCGCCAGTCGTTCGATGAACTGCCGGTGGTCCCTGATGCGCAGCTCCTCGGTCTGGTCGAGGAAGGCGCTTGCGTCGGTAATCCGGGGAGGATCAGTAGCGCGACCTGCCAGCGCCAGGGCGCAAAGAAGCAGGGCGGCCAGGGCGGTCCCCCTTCCTCTTCCTTGCCGGCCGACGGGCATGGCGCGCGAGACTATCGTTTGCGCGGCTCGTGGCGATCAGGTTCGGGTGGATGACGCGGTTCGTCGCCGCCATCGTGGTCGGGTTCGTCTTCCTCGTGTCCCGGGGCATTGGAGATCTGCGGTGCCTTGTTCAGCTTGTGCCCGAACTCTCTGGACAGTAGCGAGCTGTCGCCGGCGGCAACGGCAGATCTGAGGGCTTCGGATGCATTCGCTTGTTCGAGCATCGGTGCAAGTTCGTCGGCGGATGCATGGCGCAGCGCCGCGTTCTGGCCGATGGTTTCCAGCAGTTCGATCGTATCCGGCATGTTTCCCCCTTTTTCGGATTCCCCGGGCATGCGTTCTGCAAACGCCGCGGATGGCCACAGCGTGTCGGGCGATGCAGGACTTCCTTGGTCCAGCGCCGCCAGCCGCTCGCGCATGGCCCGATTCTGCTTCAAGGGCGCGGCGAGCGGTAGCACCACCGTTTCCCCGGCGGTCAGTTCGGAGCCGAGCTGGTTGCGCAGCGCCATGCGGCGAACCAGCGGGTGCTGGATCGGCAAGGTGGCGCCGCGGTAGACGCTCACCTCGTGGTCGAGCAGTGCTAAGTTGGCGCGAGTCCTTCTCCCGCCCATTGGAGTCGTCATGTCCGTTGCCTTTTTCGCCGGGTTGCCGGCTGCCGTATCCCGCCGGGTGGCGTGCGGGGTCGTGGCCGTATTGATTGCGCTCGCGGTGGCTCCCCTGGGAGCGCAGCAAGTTCCGGGTGCCGGAGTGCCGCCGCCGCAGGACGTGCCGTACCCCGGCACGATCGCCATCCATGTCGATGCCGGCGACACCGCGCGAGGCATCTTCCGCGTGCACGAGACGATTCCGGTGCAGCCCGGCGCCTTGACCCTGCTGTATCCGCAGTGGATTCCCGGCGACCACTCGCCGACCGGCCCGATCGCCATGCTTGCCGGCCTCGCGCTGAGCGCGAACGGCAAGCCGCTGGCGTGGAAGCGTGACGAGTACGACGTGTACGCGTTCCACCTCGACGTCCCCGCGGGGGTCGCCAGCATCGACGTGGAGTTCCAGTACCTGTCGCCCCGCGATGGCGGATTCGAGATGACAGACCGCATGATGGACATGGAATGGAGCAAGCTGGCGCTGTATCCGGCCGGCCATTTCACCCGCGGCATCACCTTCGCGCCCAGCCTGACGCTGCCGCACGGCTGGCAGCTCGGCAGTGCGCTGGAGCCGGCCTCGCAGTCGGGCGATACCACCACGTTCAGGCCGGTGACCTTCAACAACCTGGTCGACTCGCCGGTCTACGCCGGCCAGTACTTCAAGCGCGTCGATCTGACGCCGCCCGGCGGGGCGCCGGTGCACCTGGACGTTGTCGCCGACGCACCGAAGTACCTGGCCATGACGCCCGAACAGGTGCAGGCGCATCGCGCACTGGCGGTGCAGGCGACCAGACTGTTCGGCTCGCACCATTACGACCACTACGATTTCCTGTTCTCGCTGTCGGACCAGCTGGGCGGCAACGGCACGGAGCACCACCAGTCCAGCGAGGACGGCCTGGGTGCCGACTACTTCACCGCCTGGGACGACAACGCGCCCGGCCGCGACCTGCTGGCGCATGAATACACCCATTCGTGGAACGGCAAGTTCCGCCGTCCGGCCGACCTGTGGACGCCCAACTTCAACGTGCCGATGGGCGATTCGCTGCTGTGGGTGTACGAGGGGCAGACGCAGTACTGGGGCTACGTGCTGACCGCGCGCGCCGGCCTGTGGACGCCCGAACAGTTCCGCGACGCGCTGGCGATGGTGGCGGCCAACTACGACCGCAACCGCGAGGGCTTCCGGTGGCGCACGCTCGAGGACACCACCAACGACCCGACCGCTGCACGCCGCTCGGGCCTGCCGTATCGCAGCTGGCAGATGAGCGAGGAGTACTACAGCGCCGGCCAGATGATGTGGCTGGAGGTGGACGCCAGGCTGCGCGCGCTGACCCACGACCGCAAGTCGCTGGACGATTTCGCGCGCGCGTTCTTCGGCGTCGACAACGGCAGCTACGTGACGAAAACCTACACCTTCGACGACGTGGTGGCCGCGTTGAACGGCGTGGCGAAGTACGACTGGGCGAGCTTCCTGCATGCGCACGTGGATACGCGCATGCCGCCGCTGCTGGACGGCATCGAGGGCACCGGCTGGAAGCTGGTCTACACCGACAAGGAGAGCGCCTACGAGAAGCAGTACAACAGCCGGCCGCAATCGTCACGCCACCTGTACAACTTCGCCTGGTCGATCGGCCTGACCATGGCCAAGGGTGGCAAGATCAACGACGTGCGCTGGGAGGGGCCGGCGTTCAAGGCCGGGGTCAGCGCCGGCGCCACCCTCGTCGCGGTGAACGGCCAGAACTACAGCGACGATGTGCTGAAAGATGCGATCACGGCGGCGAAAGGCAGCAAGGCGCCGATCCAGCTGCTGCTGAAATACCAGGGCGCCTATCGCACGCTGCCGGTGGATTACCACGACGGCCTGCAGTACCCGCACCTGGTGCGCATCGAGGGTACGCCGGATTACCTCGGCGAGATCATTGCGGCGCGGAAGTAGGCGAGGGCCGGAACGGCGCGGGGACCGACTCTGTATCTGTCCGGACGCCGGCTCAGCGCCGCGTCGCCAGCACGCCATCCAGCGCCGGCTGCGCCTTGAAGCCGGCGTGCTCCAGCCGCCTGGCCACCTCGCGCGGCACGTCGCGGCCGCTGGTGAGCTTGTTCGGGCTGCCGGTGTAGTGGAACAGCCGGCCGCCCTTGCGCAGCACGCGGGCCAGCTGGTCGTAGAACGCCTGCGCGTACAGTTCGCCGGCGATGCCGAAGCGCGGCGGGTCGTGCAAGAGCGCGTCCACCGAGGCATCGGCGAGCTGCGCGATCGCCTGCGACACGTCGGCATGGGCGAGCTGCAGGCGGCCGCCGCTGGCAGGTGACTCGGGATCGGGCGACCACGGGTTGAGCGTGCGCAGCCACAGCACGTCGGCGTTCTTCTCGAACGAGTGGATGCGCGTCGCGCCGGCCACCAGGCAGCAGGCGGCGAAGTAGCCCAGCCCGCCGCAGGTATCCAGCACCACCTTGCCGCGTGGCTCGACCAGCGCCACCTTGCGGCGCGCGTCGTCCAGCGGCGACGCTTTCGCCGTGGGCAGCATCTTGATGCCGTCGATCTCGAACGTGGGTGCGCCCCATTCGGTGGGCACCAGCTTGATCAGCGAGCCGGCGTAGCGCGCCACCGGCGCGAATGCGTCGCCGTCCCAGTAGTAGATCGTGCGGTCCTTCAGCGCGGACGGGTACGGGTAGCGCCGCTGCCGCCACAGCCAGGCGTCGGCCTGCAGCGAGGCTTCGCCGGTCGATGCCCCCAGATCCAGCGAGCCGGGCCATGCATCCGCGCCGGCGTCGCGCGCGGCCAGCAGCGAGGCGGCGACGGGGCGGGTGAGCAGGGGACCGGAGTAGTGCGGCACGGCGGGCTTTCCTGAAAACGACGGCGCAGCGAAGGAGCGGCATCGTAACCCGGCCGCTGCCCGGCGTGACGCAGGCGGGCTGGTCCGGCCGCCCTGCCTGCCGTCGTTTCCGCGCTACCCTTGCCGCTACCGTCGCCGCTCCGAGGTGGAACATGGCCGTACTGGTCGGCTTTTCCGGCAGCCTGCGCAAAGGCTCGTTCAATGCCGCGCTGCTGCGTGCCGCGGTCGCGGCGATGCCGGCCGGCAGCCGGCTGCGGGTCATGTCGATCGCCGCCTTCCCGCTGTACAACGCCGACGACGAAGCCGCGCACGGCATTCCGGCCGAGGTCGCCGCGCTCAAGGAGGCGATTGCCGCCGCCGATGGCCTGCTGATCGCCACGCCCGAATACAACAACAGCATTCCCGGCGTGACCAAGAACGCGCTGGACTGGCTGACCCGCCCGCCGGCCGACATCCCGCGCGTGTTCGCCGGCAAGCCGGTGGCGCTGATCGGCGCCTCACCCGGCGGCTTCGGCACCATCCTGTCGCAGAACGCCTGGCTTCCGGTGCTGCGCACCATCGGTGCGGAGCTGTGGAGCGGCGGCCGCCTGCTGGTGTCGCGCGCGGGCAGCGTGTTCGATGCCGACGGCGCCATCGCCGATGCGCGCACCGACGAGCAGCTGCGCCAGTTCATGCAAGGCTTCGTCGCGTTCGCGCAGGGCGGATCGGCGGGGAATCCGTGAAAGCCGCGGTTGATTGACGAAACGCAGGAGGTAGTGCCTTGTCTGATGCAAATGACACGACCCGTGTGAGTCCGGCGCCGCGGATCACCGGCCGCAGCAGTTCGCATTTCACTCGCCTGGTGCGCGTGTTCGCGCAGGAGCTGGGCGTGGCCTGCGAGTTCGCCCCGGTCTACGACCTGGCGTCGCTCGAGGCGCGCGACTACGCGGGGAATCCCGCGCTCAAGCTGCCGGTACTCACCATCGATGGGGTGACGGTGTTCGGCGCCGAGAACATCTGCCGCGTGCTGGCGGAATCCGCGCCCGAGCGCCGGCGCGTCGTCTGGCCCGAGGACGTGCGCGAGCTGCAGGCGCGCAATGTGCAGGAGCTCGTCTGGCACGCCATGCAGGCGCAGGTGCAGCTCAGCTTCGGCACGCAGATCGCACACCTGCCGGCGGACAGCATCTACTTCGCCAAGGCCGCCGCGGGATTGCGCAACACCTTGGCGTGGCTCGACGAGAGGCTGGTGGCGGTCATCGAGGCGCTGCCGCCGCGCGACCTCAGCCTGCTGGAGGCGTCGCTGTTCTGCCTGGTCGAGCATCTGGCCTTCCGCACCACCGTCCCGCTGGCGCCTTACGGCCAGCTCACGGCTTTCGCCCGCGAGTTCGGCCAGCGGGCGTCGGCGCGCAGCACGGCGTACCGCTTCGATGCGCCGCCCTCCACGGGGGAGTGAACGGCCACGTTCCGATGGACGGCTGCTTCACGGAAATTTGCCGGCTCCGTTCGGTGCTTCGCGATACAACAGCCGTTTTCGTGCAGGGAGTGACGGCATGCTTCTCCACTGTTGCGGATTGCCGCCGCGAGGCGCGTCGCGGTTCGCGGCGACAGCGCCATGAGCCGCCGCTTCGACGCCATCATCGTCGGCGCCGGCCAGGCCGGGCCGCCGCTGGCGAACCGGTTGACCCGCGCCGGCCGGTCGGTGGCGCTGGTCGAGCGCAAGCTGTTCGGCGGCACCTGCGTCAACACCGGCTGCATGCCGACCAAGACCCTGGTGGCCAGTGCGCGCGCCGCGCACATGGCCCGTCGCGCGGCCGATTTCGGCGTGGTGCTGACGGGCGCGGTGGGCATCGACATGGCCAGGGTCAAGGCGCGTGCCGATACCGTCATCGCGAACGCGCGCCACGGCGTGCGCACCTGGCTGGACGGCATGGACGGCTGCACCGTGATCGAGGGCCATGCGCAGTTCGAGGATGCGCACACCCTGCGCGTGGGCGACGAACGGCTCGCCGCGCCGCAGATCTTCCTGAATGTCGGCGGCCGCGCGGCGGTGCCGGAGATGCCCGGCCTGCGCGATGTCCCGTACCTCACCAACACCTCGATCCTGGAGTTGGACCGCGTGCCGGCGCATCTGCTGATCGTCGGCGGCAGCTACATCGGGCTGGAGTATGCGCAGATGTACCGGCGCTTCGGCGCCCGCGTCACCGTGCTGGAAAAAGGCCCGCAGCTGATCGGGCGCGAGGACGCGGACGTGTCGACGGCGGTGCGCGGAATCCTGGAAGGCGAAGGCATCGACATTCGCACCGGCGTCGCCGAGCTCGCGTTCGCGGGCGCCGGCGAAACGCTCGCGGTGACGCTCGACGGCGAGCGGCTTGCCTGCAGCCACGTGCTGGTGGCGGTGGGGCGCGTGCCGAACACCGGCGACCTCGGCCTCGACCAGGCCGGCGTGGCGACGGATGCGCGCGGCTACGTCACCGTCGACGACGAGCTGCGCACCAACGTGCCCGGCATCTGGGCGCTGGGCGACTGCAACGGCCGCGGCGCGTTCACGCATACCGCGTACAACGACTTCGAGATGGTCGCGGCGAACCTGCTCGACGGCGAACACCGCAAGCTCAGCGAGCGCGTCAGCGGCTACGCGCTGTACATCGACCCGCCGCTGGGCCGCGTCGGCATCAACGAGGCGCAGGCGCGCCAGCGCGGCCGTCCGTTCCTGGTCGGCAAGCGGCCGATGGGCCGGGTCGGCCGCGCGGTGGAGAGGGACGAGACGCAGGGCTTCATGAAGGTGATCGTCGACGCACAGACGAAGGCGATCCTCGGCGCTGCGATCCTCGGTGTCGAAGGCGACGAGGCGATCCACGGCATCATCGACATGATGAGCGTGGGCGCCACCGCCACCCAGCTGCAGCACACGGTGCCGATCCACCCGACCGTGTCGGAACTCCTTCCCACGCTGATCGCGGAAGTGCATGCGCCGGGCGGGTAGGGCGACGGGCCGGATGCACCGCCATCGCCCTGCAAGACCGGTCTTGTCCAAATCGCGGGACCCCACGCGTCATAGGCAAGGTGGAGCATGCTGCCCGCCGATCACCCGGAACGGAGAATCACGATGCAATATCTACTGATGCTGTATGCGGAGGAAGGCGGCTGGGCGCGCATGTCGCCGGCCGAACAGGAGCAAGGTGTCGCGGCTTACGGGGCCTATACGCAGGCGTTGAAGACGGCGGGCGCGCTGGTCGGGTCGAACCGCCTGCAGGGCACGACGACCGCGACCACCGTGCGCGTGGCGAACGGCAAGTCGCAGGTGCTGGACGGCCCCTATGCGGACTCCAAGGAGCAACTGGCCGGCTACTACCTGATCGACGTGGCCGACCTGGACGCCGCGCTCGCCTGGGCGGCGCGCTGCCCGGCCGCGAGTCACGGCATTGTCGAAGTGCGGCCGATCTGGAGCATGTAGCTTGGATCGCACCGCGCAGGCAGGTCGTGCGGCGGATGCGGTGGTCCGCCGCAGCTACGGCAAGCTCGTCGCCTTCCTGGCCGCTGCCCTGCATGACGTGGCAGCGGCCGAGGATGCCTTGTCCGAGGCGTTTGCCACGGCCCTGGCGGACTGGCCGCGCAACGGCTGCCCCGCGAATCCGGAAGCCTGGCTGCTGACCGTGGCCAGGCGCAAGGGGATCGACCGGTTCCGGCAGCATCGCAACGGCGAGGTGGCGGCCGTGCAGTTGCGCATCCTCGCCGAGATCGAGGAGAGCGCGGTGACGGAAGGGGACGATGCGGCCATCCCGGATCGGCGCCTCGCGCTGCTGTTCGCCTGTGCGCATCCGGCCATCGATACCGGCATCCGCGCGCCGCTGATGCTGCAGGTGGTGCTTGGGCTGGATGCGAAGGCGATCGCCGCGGCGTTCCTCGCCTCGCCCGAGGCGATGGGCAAGCGGCTGGGGCGAGCGAAGCAGAAGATCCGCCAGGCCGGCGTTCCCTTCGTCGTGCCGGCGCGCGACGAACTGGCCGGGCGGTTGGATGGCGTGCTGGAGGCCGTCTACACCGCCTTCGCCGAAGGCTGGAGCGATCCCGGCGGCACCGATGCGATCCGCCGCGACCTCACCGCGGAGGCGCTGTTCCTCGCCCGGCTGGTCGCCGAGCTGCTGCCGCAGGAGCCGGAGGCGCTGGGCCTGCTGGCCTGCATGCTGCACGCGGAAGCGCGCCGTTACGCGCGCCGCACGGAGGCAGGCGACTACGTGCCGCTGGCCGAACAGGATGTCGCGCGGTGGGATGCGGCGATGATCGACGAAGCCGAGGCGCTGCTGCTGCGCGCCAGCCGGCTGGGCCGTATCGGCCGCTACCAGCTCGAAGCCGCGCTGCAGTCGGCGCATGTCGAGCGTTGCCGCAGCGGCCGCACCGACTGGGCGCCGGAGGTGCAGCTCTACGACGCGCTGCTGGCGCTGTGCGACTCGCCGGTGGTCGCGCTCAACCGCGCGCTGGCCATCGCGGAAGTGCAGGGTCCGCAGGCCGCGCTCGCGCTCGTCGACGCGCTCGCCGCTAATGGCCGGCTCGTCGATTATCAGCCCTACTGGGCGGCGCGAGCGGCGCTGCTGGCCCGGACGCACGCCTGCCGCGAGGCGCGGCAGGCCTACGACATCGCGATCGGCCTCGCCGCCGATCCCGCCGTGCGCCGCTTCCTGCAGGATCGCCAGGCCGCGTTGCCGCACTGAGTCCGGTGTGCCGCGCTGCGCGTGCGAGCGTATCCCGCTGGCGGGGCACGCCGCCGCCGAAGCCAGGAAGAGGTACGCTGCGTGGCTGAAGTCGTGTTCCAGCAGATGACGCGGCAGACCTGCCCGCACATGAAGGATGGAGATCTCCGATGATGCCGCCACTGGCTCCCGCCTGGCAGACCACGGCCTGGTTCAACACGCCGCAACCGCTGGAGCTCGCGCAACTGCGCGGCAAGGTGGTACTGCTGCACGCCTTCCAGATGCTCTGCCCGGGCTGCGTGGCGCACGGCATCCCGCAGGCGCAACGCGTGGCGAAGCTGTTCGAGGGTGCGCCGCTGGCGGTGGTCGGCCTGCACACGGTGTTCGAGCATCATGCGGCGATGGGGCCGGAGTCGTTGCGCGCGTTCCTGCACGAGTATCGCGTGGGCTTCCCGGTCGGCATCGACGCGCCCGGCCCGGACGGCGATCCGATTCCGCGCACCATGCGCGCCTACGCCATGCAGGGCACGCCGACCGCGATCCTGATCGACGCGCAGGGGCGCCTGCGCAACCATGTGTTCGGCCAGTACGACGACCTGCTGCTCGGCGCGGAGATCGGCGCGCTGCTGGTCGAGGCGGGGCAGCAACGCCTCGAGGCGACGGGCGTTGCGTCGGCGGCGGGGCATTGCGCCGATGGCCGTTGCGAGGCGGATGCCGGGGCACCAGGGCAGAACCCGCTTTCGTAGGAAGGCGCCGGATGCGCTCCTGCGGCGGCAGGTGTCGATCCGGCGCGGAGCCGTTCGTCGCCATGGCAGGAGCACGTTGGGCGGGCCGGCGTGGCCCTGCCGCGTGGCTCTGCCGTAAACCCACAGGAGAGTGAGGACGATGCGATTCCTTTCAATGATCAGGATCAACGAGAACTGCGGACTGCAGCCCAGCGAGCAGCTGATGAGCGATATGGGCAAGCTGCTGGAAGAAGTGACCCAAGCCGGGGTCATGCTCGACACCGCGGGGCTCAGGCCGACTTCGGAAGGCGTCCGCGTGCGGCTTTCGCACGGCAAGATCAGCGTAGTCGATGGTCCGTTCACCGAGGCGAAGGAAGTGATCGGCGGTTACGCGGTGATGGAGACGAAGTCGATGGAGGAGGCGATCCACTGGACCGAGCGCTTTCTGAAAGTCCACGGCGACGAGTGGGACATCACGTGCGAAGTACGTCAGCTGGAGACACACCCCTCGAGTTGAATACGCGGCTCGTCTGGCGGATTGTCCGGCACATCAAGCGTCGCGCGTCCGGGTCGGCAGAAATCTGCTGCCGACCCGACGCAAGCATCAGATCGGGTAGTCGAGCTTCGGGTACCAGTCGGTGCCGCGGCCTTCCGGCGTGCAGTCCAGGATGGTCCACAGCGGCATCAGGTCCGGCGCGCCGCGCGGGTCCTGGCCGGGGTCGGCGCTCTCGAAGCCCATCTCGCCGCTCCAGAAGTGGCGGATCGTGCCGTCACGGCGGGTGAACACGTTGAAGGCAGCCTGGTCGCCGTCGCCGCCGTCCGGGTCGACGGCGAAGTAGTCGCGGCTGTAGGCGCCGTCGACATCCGAGTACAGCCGCAGGTCGCGCCAGCCGCGTTCGTTCTTGAACGCGACCAGGCGCTCGATCGGCAAACGCGCCACCACGGCCAGCGCCACGCGCTGGGCCACGTCGCGCGCCTCGCCGTCCCACGCGCCCAGCAGCGAGGTGCACATCGGGCAGGGCCGCGCGCGCTGCGGGCCGAACATGTAGCTGTAGACCACCAGGGTCTGCCTGTCGCCGAACAGGCCGGCGAAATCGACCGGCCCGTGTTCGCCGCGGAAGCGGTAGTCGCCGGTCACCTCGCCGCCGGGCGGCAGTGCGCGGCGCAGCTCGGCGACACGCTCGATGTGCCGGCGCAGCTCGATCTCCTCGGCCAGCAAGGCGGTGCGCGCGCGGCGGTAGCCATCGCCTTCGTTGGGGAAGCGCATGGGGTTGCGCGCAGCGAGCTCGGCGGCGGGCACGAGGGTGGGGGCAGGGCTCATCACGGTTCTCCTGGGCTCGGGACTACCTGGATGACGAACGGGCGCCGGCGGCATCGACATCGCGCGGCGGCGCTGCTGACACGAGGCTGTCAGCAGCACCACGCCAGAGTGCGCGCACCTTCCGTCATCGAGTTCGCCATGTCGTCCACCGGCCTCACCCTGTACGCCAGCCGCGCCGGCTTCGGCCTGCCCGACACCAGCCCGTTCGTGCTCAAGACCGAGGTGCAGCTGAAGATGGCCGGGTTGGCCTACGGCTGCGTCTCGACGATTCCGCCGCAGGCGCCGAACGGCAAGCTGCCCTTCATCGACGACCATGGCGAGGTGGTCGGCGATTCCACTTTCATCCGTGCGCACATCGAGCGCAGGTACGGCGTGGACCTGGATGCCGGGCTGGACGCGCAGCAGCGGGCGCAGGCCTGGGCGATCGAGCGCCTGCTGGAGGACCACCTGTACTTCGCGATGGTCTGGTTCCGCTGGATCGATCCGGACGGCTTCGCCAAGGGGCCGGCGCACTTCGTCGACGATGCGCCCGAGGCGCAGCGGGCGCCATTGCGCCGCGACATGCAGGCACGCAAGTTCGCCGAACTGCACGCGCAGGGGCTGGGCCGGCATGCGCCGGGAAAGATCGCCGAACTGGGCACGCGCTCGATCGACGCGCTGGCCGAACTGCTCGGCAACAGCCCGTACTTCATGGGGGCATCGGCCAGTGCCGTGGACGCCACCGCCTTCGGCATGCTCGCCTGCACCGCCACACCGTTCTTCGACACGCCGCTGCGCCGGGCGGTGGAAGTGCAGCCGAACCTGGTGGCCTATGTCGCGCGGATGATGCAGCGTTTCTACCCCGAACATGCCTGGGGCTGAGCGTGGCCTGCGGCGCGGCGCTCAGCCCGGCGCGGGCCGGTTCCGGCGCACCCGCTGCGCCACCGGCACCAGTGCGAGCAGCGCCACGACCGCGAAACAGGCGCCGGCGAGGAAGGTGGCGTGCGAGCCGAACGCATCCCACAACTCGCCGGCCACCACGCTGGCCGCCAGCAGGGCCAGTCCGCTCACCAGATTGAACACGCCGTACGCGGTGCCGCGCAGGTTGGCCGGCGCGGCGTCGGCGACCAGCGCGGCCAGCAGGCCCTGGGTCATGCCCATGTGCAGGCCCCACAGCGTCACGCCCAGCGCCAGCCCGGCCAGCCCGCCGACAAAGGCCAGCGCCAGGTCCGACGCCACCAGTACCAGCACGCCCAGCCCGAGCAGCGCCCCGCGGTCGAAGCGGTCAGCCAGCACGCCGACCGGGTAGGACGACAGCGCGTACACCACGTTCATCACCACCAGCACCAGCGGGATCAGCACCAACCCCAGCCCCAGTTCCTGCGCGCGCAACACCAGGAAGGCCTCGCTGAAACGGGCCAGGGTGAACACCGCGGCGATCGCCACCACCCCCCAGTACAGCGGCGGCAGGCGTGCCAGCTCGGCGCGCGACCATGGCGCGCGCGCGGGTTTTCCCTCCTTGTCGCCCCGCGCGTCGCGTACGCCGAACACCACCAGCGCGAACGCGGCGAAGCCCGGCAGCACCGCGAACCAGAACACCAGCGGAATGTTGTCGGCGGTCAGCCACATCAGCATGATCGCCAGCGCGGGGCCGAGGAACGCACCGGTCGTGTCGAGCGACTGGCGCAGGCCGAACGAGGCGCCGCGCAGTTCGGCCGGTGCCAGGTCGGCGATCAGCGCATCGCGTGGCGCACCGCGAATGCCCTTGCCGATGCGGTCCACGAAACGTGCGGCGACCACCCAGTCGAGCGTGCCCGCCAGTGGAAAGACCGGCTTGGTGAATGCGGCCAGGCCGTAGCCGATCGCCACCAGCAGCTTGCGTCGGCCCAGCCAGTCCGACAGTGCGCCGGAGAACACCTTGGTGATCGCCGCGGTGGCTTCGGCGATGCCTTCGATGAAGCCGACCGCGAGCGCCGAGGCGCCGAGCACGTCGACCAGGTACACCGGCAGCAGCGCGTGGATCATCTCCGAGGAGGTGTCCATCAGCATCGAGACCAGGCCGAGCGCCCAGATGCCGGCCGGGATCCGGCGCAGCACGGAAGGCGTTTTCGCCGTGGCGCTGCCGGATGCTTCCGTGGGCTGGTTCATGGCGGCGCTTTCCGGGGTGGCGCGGTCAGGCCGCGCAGTGGCCTGGCAGGGTGTAGCTCAGATTGTAACTGTGCTTGGCGCCGGCGAGGGTGATCGTCATCGCGCCGTCCAGGCCGGCCAGCTCGCCCGTGCCGGAGCCGGGCACCACCGCCACGCTCCACTCCTGCGGCGTGCCGTCGACCATCAGCGCGCGGTGCACCAGCACGAAACTGCCGCTGCGGCCGTGCAGCTTGCCGCTGACTTTTTCCAGCGCCACGTAGGCGCCGGAAATGGTGCCGTCGCCCGCCGCCAGCATCTCGCCCTGGCTGGTGGCGTCGAGGTCGCCATGGAACTGCTTGTCCAGCGACAGGCGGCCGAGGCCGGAGGCCCTGGCCTGGGGGTTGTCGGGGGTCTGCGGTTGTATCTTGACGTCGAAGTTGCCGGCGGCGTGCATGGGAACGGGCTCCGTGGGGGTTCGTGCAAGGGCTGCCGAAGGCAGGGAAGCCGCGACGGCGAGCAGGAACAGCATCGTGTCCTTCGTGGGAAACTCCTGCGTGGTGTCGCGTGCCGACATGAGAGCACGGCTGGAGCATCGATGATTGTAAAAACGCGACAGGCCGGTGCCATCTGCCGCGCGTGGCACCAATGAACGAGGGCGTCGGCGAGGCTCGCGGCGTGCTGCGCCATGCGCCGGTGGCGGGCGTGTTCCATCATGCGCGTATCGCGCCACCGCCCGCACTGGCCGGCGTGGTGCAGCACTACTGGATCGTGCGCTGGGACCTGCAGGGCGGCCCGCCGCAGCTGCGCGAAACCCTGCCGCACCCGAACGTACACCTGGTGTGCGAAGCCGGCGGCAGCCGCATCCACGGCATTCACACCGACCGTTTCAGCACCACGCTGGAAGGGCGCGGCGGCGTGTTCGGCGTGAAGTTCCGTCCCGGCGGGTTCCGCGGCTTCCTGCGGCAGCCGGTGTCCGCATTGCGCAACCGATCGATCCCGCCGCAACAGGTGTTCGGCGAGGATGCGGCGCGGCTGGAGGCGATCCTGCACGCGCAGCCGCACGACGAACGCATGGTGACGCTGGCCAGCGACTTCCTCGCCGCCCGCCTGCCGCCGCCCGATACGCAGGCGCTGCGCGTGGGCGAAGTGGTGGACGCCATCGCCACGGATCGCAGCATCCGTACCCTCGACGACGTGGCCTCGCGCTGGCCGCTGACTCCGCGCACGCTGCAGCGATGGTTCAACCAGTACGTAGGCATCGGCCCGAAGTGGGTGATCAACCGCTACCGCATGCACGAAGCGCTGCAGCGTGTCGATGCCGGTGACGCGGTGGACTGGTTGCGGCTGGCGCTGGAGCTGGGCTACTTCGACCAGGCGCATTTCATCCGCGACTTCAGGGCGCTGGTGGGGTGTCCGCCGGCGGAATATGCACGGCGGGGGCGGGCGGGCTGAGGCTGGCGCGACGCGGTATCGGCCGGGGATGCCGGTTTCCTGCCGTGCTACCTTGCGGGGCGTGGCGGCCCGAAGGTCCCGCGTGCGCATCACGGAAGCGGCACGCCGACCCCGGCTTTCGGTCGGCATACGGGAACCGGCATGCACTTCGACCTCTTTACGCTCGGCGTCATCGGCGCGGCCATCGGCATCGCCATCTCGATAAGTTTCACCCTGCTCGGGCTGGTGCTGCGCGGCCTGCCGGCGCTGCGCATCTGGGCCACCGCGTTCTGGGTCATAACCGCCGCCGCGCTTACCCAGGGGCTGAACGAAAACGGCAGCCTGCTCTCCACGGTCGTGGGCGGCGGCCTGATCGCGCTGGCCAACGCGCTGATGCTGATGGGCATCGCCATCCACCTGTGCTACCCGCTGCGCTGGCGCTGGCCGCTGGCGGTGGTGGGTCTGTTCGTCGCCTGCCAGGTCGACGTTTACCTGTCGCCGCCGACGCAGACGGTCTCGGCGCTGATGTTCGGCGGCTACAGCGTGGTCTGGGACGCGTGGATGGTC
The DNA here is from genome assembly GCF_000473345.1 of Rhodanobacter sp. OR87. Classification (NCBI taxonomy): domain Bacteria; kingdom Pseudomonadati; phylum Pseudomonadota; class Gammaproteobacteria; order Lysobacterales; family Rhodanobacteraceae; genus Rhodanobacter; species Rhodanobacter sp. OR87. The sequence goes on along the minus strand of NZ_AXBJ01000006.1, from coordinate 2,584 downwards.
TGGGTGCTGCTGTGGCGCTCGCCGCGGGACATGCGCAGCACCTGCAGCTTCACCGCGCTGATCTTCATCATCGACGCGCTGTTCTACCTGCTGCGTTCGGTGGTGGTGCTGTTTCCGCAACTGCTCGCGCACTCGCCGCTCGACGAACTGCTCACTACCTGGAATTACCTGTTCGGCATCCTGTCCTCGTTCCTGCTGAGCACCGGGTTCACCCTGATGCTGGCCGAGCGGCTGACCCTGGACCTGCGCCGGCTGGCGCGTACCGACGGGCTCACCGGCCTGCTCAATCGCAGCGCGCTGATCGAGGCGGGCGCCCGCCTGGTGGACGCCTGTCGCGCGCGCGGGCAGGGCTGCAGCGTGCTGATGTTCGACCTGGACCACTTCAAGTCAATCAACGACAACTGGGGCCACGCCGCGGGCGACGCGGTGCTCATCCATTTCGTCGCGGTGATCCGCAGCGTGGGACTGCCGCGCGGCACCCTGTTCGCGCGCTACGGAGGCGAGGAGTTCATGCTGTTGCTGCCCGCCATCGAGCCTGCGCGTGCCGCCGCGCTCGCCGAGCGCATGCGCACCGCCGTGGCGGCGGCACCGGCGGTGTTCGAAGGCAGCCGCATCGACATCACCACCAGTGTGGGCGGGGCCACTGCCGTCGACGCGAACGTCGAGCAATTGGTGAATGCTGCCGATGTCGCGCTGTATCGGGCCAAGCACCAGGGCCGCAATCAGGTGGCGTGGAATTCCGAGGCGTAAAGAGAGCCGGGCATGGATGGGGCGGCTTCCCACCCCGGAAACGCAAAACCGCCTCCCTCTCTCCCCATGTGCCTGCACCCGATCCGGCAGCCACGGCATTTTCGCACCCGTTACACCCGCACTTTTGCCTGTGTAACTGATACAGCCTCAAAAGTGTCGGATAACACGGCTGCTTGTACCCGCATCGATGACGGCGCTGCCGCGCAAGATCCTGATCCGTTTTAGGAATTGTCGGCTTGTGCGGTCAGGGTCGGAGCCGCATACTCGGTGCAACACCCCACTTTTGGGGTCTACTAAGCGTTAGACAGCAAGGGGAACGTCCATGGAAGTGCCTGCATCAATGACCGCCTATATTGCTGGGCTGCTGGGATACTGTCTTCCGAGCGTTTGCCTATGGTGGGCACTCAGCTTTCTGGCATGCCGCGGCATGTTTCGTTTGCAATACAAATGGCTTCCGTTCCTAGTAGGCTTCATCGCAGTCTGGCTAGTCGACGCGGCAGCCATTCATGTTTTGCGCCAAAATTTTCAGTCTCTAGTTTCGCCACTTGTTACAAGTCTTATCGTGCCTGTCGCCATTTCGCTCTTGGTCTTGGTGGCATACGCAAAGGCAACAAAGGCAGGCAAGGCTTCCAGCGGCAATGCTGTCTAACAGTTCGTTCAAGGCGGACGGCTGCGCCGCCGCTTAACTCAAGCGTTAGACGGCGGAGAAAAATGATCGCAAGCCTCCCAGAAGCACTGCAGCACGGTCAGAACCAAAAGGTATTGGCCTACTTAGCCGAAAGGTCCGCACATTCGGACATCGCAATTCCACTTTGGCAGGCCGTCAAAAAGCTACCGAACGTTCGTCTGTACTGCTCCGATCGGCAAAATTTCGGATACGTCGTGGTGTACGTAGGCACTCTAGCGTTTGGATTTGCGGAGGGCATGGGCGGAGTAACGCTGCGCCTTCCACCAATGATCGTTGAGCAGCTCATTTCCCAAGGCGCAGAGCACAGATCTACTATTGGTCCAGAGTGGATCTTTCTACGGCTCTTCGGCAATGGCGGCTTCCAGAGCCAGTTAGCTACGTTGGCCGGTATAGCGCATCAGTGCGCAGAGCCGCCGTCTAACAATTCGTTCAAGGCGGACGGCTTCGCCGCCGCTTAACTCCAGCGTTAGATGCCATGAACTCTTCCTGCCCTATCTGCGGCCATACTATCCAGCCATCATTAATGGACTACCTGCCAAGACGAGGCACTCTGAAGCAATACAGATGTGAGCATTGTAAAACTTGGCTAACAATAAACGGCAAGGCTAGATTTGTCCTGATCTCGGCGCTCATAGTCACGAGCCTCACCTGGGTGGTAGTTGTTGACGAGGCATGCGAGGCCTTACATGCACCAAAGCTGGCTTTCTATATGGCCATTATTTCAGGTTCTATCACTATCCAATTTGGCCTTGCCAAATTCCTACGGCGCATAGTCAAATGGGTGCCAATACCTTATTGACCGGTCGCTGCATCTAACTACTCGTTCAAGGCGGACGGCTGCGCCGCCGCTTAACTCAAGCGTTGAGGCTGTAGAAAAAGCCCTTTCCACGGATGGATAGACGGCCAAAATGACAGCCGTTGCATCACGTCACTCAACGGCGTGGTTTCTTGGGGTTTCGCGTTACGGGTTGCCCGGCTTGATCTGACGCGATGGGTGGGCGTCCCAGGCGCCCATGGCGCGCCTTGTGCCGCTCAGGCCGCCTTGCGGTAGTTCGCCCACTTCTCGATGTTGTGGACCAGCGCGAACAGCTTCCATTGGCCGTCCACCTTCGCTTGGCCGCGAAGGGTGAAGCGATTGAGCCGCTT
>NZ_AXBJ01000049.1:0-1252 GCF_000473345.1 Rhodanobacter sp. OR87 | reverse complement strand
GAGAGTTCCTACGCTTTAGTGGACACCCTGAACTACCACTTCAGGAGTCCTCACGATGCCCAAACCAGGTCCGCGAACCACCTACCGATATACCGATGATTTCAAGGCGACAGCCGTCCGTTTGAGCCAGTTGCCCGGGGTCGCGGTGCAGGATGTTGCCGAGTCGCTTTACATCCATCCGTTCATGTTGTCTCGTTGGCGCAAACAGGCGCGCGAGGGTGTGATCATGACGAAGGGTGTCGCGGTGGATAAGGCGGTGGCAGCCGAGCTCAAGGAGCTGCGCCGCGTGAAGAAGGCCTACGAGCAGTTGAAGGTCGAGCATGACCTTTTAAAAAAAGCGATCGCGTTCACTTCCGGTCAAAAGGCGAGATCTTCGCGTTCATCCAACAGCAGCAGGAGTTCCACTCCGTGAGGTTGTTGTGTCGACTGTATGGCGTCAGCGCGAGCGGGTTCTATGCGTGGCGCGATCGTCCGGCCAGTTCACGGAGCCAGGAGGACGCGCGTCTGCTCGGGAAGATTCGCCAGATTCATGACGACAGCCGACAAACCTATGGCAGCCCCCGCGTGCATACGGGACTGCAAGGCGAGGGCGAGTCGGTCGGACGCCGCCGGGTCGAGCGATTGATGCGGGACAACGCGGTGCGGGGGTGCTCGGCCGACCTGTATCGACGCTGCCCGGGCGTGGATCGTTTCTTCTCCAGTGTCGACAATCAGGTTCATGAGTTGACCGTGGATCGAACCGATCAGGTGTGGGTGACGGACGTGACCTACCTGAAAGTGTCGGGCACGTGGCGCTACCTGGCCACGGTCATGGACCGCTACTCGCGGCGACTGCTGGGGTGGTCGCTGGGCTCGGACCGAACTGCTCGCCTCACGCGTCGGGCGCTGGCCGCCGCCCTGCGCCAACGCAAGCCCCCAGCCGGCACGCTGCTGCACAGTGATCGCGGCGTGGAGTTTCTGGCCAGCGATTTCAAGCAGGCGCTGGCCAGCGCCGGGTTGGTGCAGAGCGTGAACCGCCCGCATCGCATGACCGACAACGCGCACATGGAATCGTGGAACAAATCCATGAAGTCCGACATGTACCACCGCCAGAACTTCACCAGCGAACACACGCTCCGAGCTGCCGTGCGCAGCTACATCGATTTCTACAACAGCAAGCGCTTACACTCGGCACTTGGCTATCGCTCTCCCATCGAGTTCGAAGCCTTGGCTGCCTAACCAAAGAGTGTCCACTTTTGCGTAGGAACTCTCC
>NZ_AXBJ01000048.1:0-1349 GCF_000473345.1 Rhodanobacter sp. OR87 | reverse complement strand
TTCGCGGACCTGGTTTGGGCATCGTGAGGACTCCTGAAGTGGTAGTTCAGGGTGTCCACTAAAGCGTAGGAACTCTCCCGTCCGCCTTGAACGAACTGTTAGGCTTTACCGGCCTAGCTGCGTGCATAGGGACTTCTACCAATTCGCGCTGGTGAGAACCTTGCCTTGCGAATCTTTTTGAGTCACCAAATTTGTGACTCGGAAGCCTTTAACGGCAGTATGTTCGATGTGCTCGACGGTGCCAACGACATTTCCTGATGCATCGAGAACAGAGTAGTTGGTTACGTCCGCTTCACCCATGAAGCCCTTGGAGTGTGAGCCATCAACGCGGAGCGTCTCTCCTGGCCCGAGCGTCAGTTTCTCGCTAATTGACATATATAATCTTCCTTGGTGGCGAATGAAGGCCTAACGCTTGAGGGCGAGTTAAGTGGCTGCGTAGACGCCTTGAACGAGTTGTTAGGGCACGCGATGATTCATTTTGGCGCTGTATCTATTCGACTGTTTTGGTAGTGCAAATAAACGTTTCTCGCTTCAAATATATCGTTATCAGCCAGCTTCCAGTACTTCTCGGATGAAGCATCGCTTGGAAAGCTCGGCTCGCAGGCAATTTTTAGCATCCGCTCGGCTGTTGAATCGGGGAGGACAAGCGAAGGTGTGCTTAGATTATTATTCGACCTAATGAACTTTCCGCTATTGTCGTAATTCGATGAAGTCAATACTTGAACAGTTCTTGCCGGGCAATTGAATTTCCAGCGCTGAGCGACTGACCAAGCGCCATCCTCGTCCGGAGAGGATATCCTAACTGTTTTGACCCATACGACAACTGCGTCAGGGCTTCTTTCGACGGTATCGGCGTCAAAGAAGTACAGCGAATTATCCGACGCCACTGTGGTGGCATACCAAGTTGCGGCTGCTATAGCTGGTGTAAAGCAGCTGGCTGCGATAGCCAGCAAGTAAGATCCGATTCGTGTGAGTTGCATTTCATCCCCTAATTGCAGTGCCTAACGCTTGAGTTAAGCGGCGGCGAAGCCGTCCGCTTGGACGAGAAGTTAGACGGTTGCGACGCAAGCGCACTTGGGCGAGCTGTTGGCTCGGACGAGCGCAGAACGTGAAGCAACCGACGCTGGCAAAATACCAGCTTTGAAGGCCGGAGGCTTGCCGGAACGCTGCGGAAAAAGGCTGCCGGAGCGATGGACGACAAGCTGCCGTGAAGCTGGACGAAACCCACGTGCGAAACAACAGCCGAGCTACCGACTAACGAGGTTGTAGAAAAACCTCCGCTCATCCTGCTTCAATAGCCCCACGTGAACAAGGGGGCGGCATGGCACGCTACCGGCATATCGATATGA
>NZ_AXBJ01000047.1:0-1674 GCF_000473345.1 Rhodanobacter sp. OR87 | reverse complement strand
GGCGCGCGCCATGACCCTGTGCAAGCCTTGGCCAGAGACGAAATTGCGCGCCGTCGACAATTTTCATGGCTGAGCGTCGTCGCTAATCAGGATCGGATAACGCTGCGTGGAGGGAAATTCAGCTCGCCTTCGGCCACGTTCAATGGCTACCTCGGCGAGGCGATTCGCACGGAGCTGGCTCAAGCCGGGTTGCTGGACAAGACTGCGGACGTCGTTATCGGCGGCACCATGACCCGAAATGATTTCGACGGCTCGGGAATCTCGATTGGCACCGCTGACCTCGCTGCCGAATTCTGGGTGGACCGCAAAGGCAGTCGGATTTACCACGGCAACAAGACAACCCATTACGAGTGGAAGTCGTCCTTCGCCGGCATGACCGCCATTCCTGCGGCGGCACAGGGGTACATGGATGCCGTCCAGAAACTGGTCCACGAACTGCTTTCCGATCCTCAATTCCAGAACTCGATCAAGGGATGATCCTGGCCATGAACTTTTCGCAGCGCATCTTTGGCCGTCTCCTTTGCCTGGCCGGACTGGCCGTCCTGGCGGGTTGCGCCCATCCGGTTTCCATCCGCTCGGATGTCACTTATCCGAAGGGGCAGGCGACTAACGACGCCTCAGTCGGCTATTACATCAGTGATAGCAACCGCAAGTTGGAAGTCACTACCCCCGGTGGCGGTGGCGACAAGATCCGTTATTTCCCTTACCGCGATCTCGAACCGGCCCTGCTGGAAACGCTGGGCAGCGTATTCGGCAAGGTGTACGCCCTGCCCGACGCGGGGCGCGCCGAGTACATCAAGGCGCACGACATTACCTTCGTCTTCGAGCCCGTGTTCACCACCGGCTCCTCCAGCGACAGCATGATGTTTTGGCCTGCGACCGATTTTGACCTCACGATGAAGGTCACTGCGGTTGACAGCATCGGCAAGACCATATGGGAGCGCCAATTCACCGGCCACGGCCACGTGGACAAGAACCGGTCGCTCGTGGACGTGCCGCCGGCGAAGGTAGCGGCCAAGCAGGTTTTCGAACAATTGCGACAGGCCCTGGTCAATGAGTCATCGTTCCAGCGCGGCTCGGTTATAGGCCAGAACTGATTGCAAGGACGGGGTGGCAAGTAAGAATGAGGTCAGGTTCACTTATCAGGTGTCAATGCGGAGGCCTTGCTACGCCAAGGCCTCCGCCGCGCCGAACGCCGCCTTCCCGCCCGCCCGCCGATCCGATATTCCGGTAGCGAACCGGGTCACGCCGACGCCACCTTTGCGATTCATCATATAGGCGGTCCGCGGCCCGTTACGCGGAACCGGCATCGAAAAGGTGTCCGCCGAAAAGGTGTCAGGGACAATTTCCGAAGCACAGCCCGACAGGTGCTGCCAATCGCTCTGTTGCGCGACGCGCCGGGCGAGACATGCGAGTTGGCGAGGCTACGGGGTATCCCCGGGCGGCCTGTGACGTGCTGACCTGCTCCCGGCATCCGATCCGGGGGCGCGGTAATTTGCCTCGACGCCGACCTGGGCGACCCCGACGCCGGGGTAATTTCCCTCGATGCCGACCCGCGCGACCCTGACGCCGAGGTAATGTAAGCGTCCGCCCACCCCACCTTGAAGGATGTCACGGGCTATGCCAACGGCAACAGCGTGGTGATGTCGCGGTCTTTGGTGGTGGGCAGGCGGG
>NZ_AXBJ01000046.1:0-1823 GCF_000473345.1 Rhodanobacter sp. OR87 | reverse complement strand
GTTAGCATTCAATCGGGTGGCACGCGTCCTTGGTAGCGTTGCCACCTAACCAGTCATCCAAGCGGACGGCTGCGCCGCCGCTTAATTCCAGCGTTAGGCGTCATACATGGCTCACCTGCAACGTGCAGTAGCTTCTCTCCGCATTGCAGGAGACGACCTCGATCCGGATCGGATATCGGCTGCGTTAGGCGCAGCCCCCACCCATGGTCAAGCAAAGGGCCAAGAAATTTTGCTAAGGACTGGCCGCACCCGTATAGCCCAATTTGGCCAGTGGCGGCTCCACGCAACCGAAACCGAACCGGAAGACCTCGATGGTCAAGTTGCAGAGCTTCTTGGCAAGCTCACCAATGACCTTGCTGTCTGGCGTGATCTGGGCCATCGCTACAAAATAGACCTGTTTTGCGGTTGGTTCATGGGCGGCACCAATGAGGGCGTCATGGTTTCAGCAACCACACTCAAGGCTCTCGGGGAGCGGGGCATTGCACTCGGCCTGGACATCTATGGCCCAGACACTGATGCCTAACATCTTGTTCAAGGCGGACGGCTTCGCCGCCGCTTAACTCCAGCGTTATGCCCCACCCAGGACTTTTCTGTGACCATTGAGTCTTGCACCACATGGGAATGCTTCAACAGCTTTGCTAGCTGGCTCTCTGTAATTGGCACCATTCTCATCACTGGCTTGGCTCTTTGGCTTTCTGTTCGCGACCGCCAGATTCATCTCAAGTCCGCGTTGACTCTCGGGCTCCTACCATCCGTCAACGCCAATCTACTCAATCGACCAGTGTTCGTACTCTCGTTCACTAACGTTGGGCCTCGGCCCGTTACGGTCACCAATCATTGTTGGGTGCTGCCGCATGTAAAAGGCATTGTCTTCCTACAACCGTATATGGACGCAGGCGTGGGAAGTTTGTGCTCAAAGCTACCGCTAGAGCTCACCGACGGCAAAGAAGGACATGTCTTCTATTCAGATGACTTTTTTCTGAAACTGGATGAGCCAGCCAAGTTCCTATTTCACAAAAAGCGCTACATCGCTTGGTTGCGTATTAATTTCTTCAAGGTTCGCATCGTCACTACCGCAGGCGTTAGACCCTACGTAAAAGTTGCTCGTGCTGTCAGACAACGACTGTGGCACCAATACAATGGGGCATAACAATTCGTCCAAGCGGACGGCTTCGCCGCCGCTTAACTCCAGCGTTAGGCCCCATGGATTCAGGCTTCTTCCTCGCAAAGCATCGCCTTAGCCTCGCGCAATCTTTGCGCGTGTATTGGCCGTACCTCGTCCCATTTGTCTTGGGGCCGCTTGTCAGCTCCATCGTCAGCGCAGCACTTCCTACTGCCGCACCTGTAATCACCGGCGGGTACTTTCTGGCATCTGCCGCGCTAGCCATGTGGCCCCTTGCATTCAAGGACGCGTCCAATAAGTATTGGCTTGTTGGGGTCATTGCTTGGTTCGTTCTGAGGTTAGTGGCTATCGTAGCGGCCTAACCAGTCATCCAAGCGGACGGCTGCGCCGCCGCTTAATTCCAGCGTTAGGCATCGTGTAGCCATGCAGGAAGAAATCACCAATGGCATTGTTGCTGTCGTCAAGTTCATCGCGTACTACATCATCTGGTCGTTCGTTCTGTTCAACCTTGGTCGCGCCTCATTGCTTGTTATTACGCTCGGGCAGTATCCGCGTGGCCACGATGCTCAACGTCACGTCAACCAGATTTCGCTCGTCGGTATTCTGTAAGCGTCCGCCCACCTCATATTCCCCAAGTACTTCGTAGCCGCTGCACTACGCGCCTGTTCAACCAAGAACGTAGCGATGAGCATGAAGCGGA
>NZ_AXBJ01000045.1:0-1856 GCF_000473345.1 Rhodanobacter sp. OR87 | reverse complement strand
GGCGCGCGCCATGACCCTGTGCAAGCCTTGGCCAGAGACGAAATTGCGCGCCGTCGACAATTTTCATGGCTGAGCGTCGTCGCTAATCAGGTCCCTTGATGAAACCCACCACCTGCGACACCGCATGCTTCGGCGGAATGCGCAGCATCATATGCACGTAATCCGACATCAAATAGCCTTCTTCGACCCGGCTCTCCTTCTGCTCGGCCAATCGGCGAAACACTTATCCCAGCTACTTCCGAAGCTCGACGTATAACGTACGACGACGACACTTCGGTATGAACACCACGTGGTGCAGGCACTCCCATTGCGTGTGGTTTAAGCTCTCGTACTCGTCCATCGGTGATTATCCTCTCGTGTGCTTGGCGGCTCACGAATTGGAGTTTCACCGATGGACTCCAGTAAACGTCAAACTTCTACTGCCTCCCCGGCAGAGCCGGGGGAACTCCCGATTGGTTTAGCCACCAGCGCGACAATGGCGCGGCGACGATGATCGATCCCAGCCAGTCGCCGCGTTGGGCGTCGATGACTTCCTGGCGAAACAGTCCCTGTGACAAACCCATCCGCTCCCTGGCGATACGATCGGTCGCTCGGGGCTGCGTCTTCGCACTGCCGCCGGCGACGGGCGACGGCGATTGTTCTCGCGCTGGCGATGGCCGTCCATAGGAAGATTTCGTGCTTGTAACGTATGGCGGCACCTGACACGCGCGCGTTTTATACGAAGCACGAGCTTGTCGCGCTGTCAGCGCAATGCACCTAAAGCTTGAGGTAGACGCCGCGCCGGTCCATCGCCCACACGATCAGCCACCACAGCGCCACGAAGGCCAGCGCGAACGCCAGCGATGGCAGGTACGGGCCGAAGCGCGGCGTCATCCAGCCGGCGAACCCGTGCTGGTAGAGCGATTGCTGCCAGCCCAGCGCAGGCAGCGCGATCTGCATCAGTTCGGAGCCGGCGTAGGCGGCGATCGCGTTGACGCCGAAGCGGCGGCCCAGCGCGGGCCAGCCGTGCCGGTCGATCAGTACGTGGAAGGCAAGCAGCGCCAGTGTGGCCCAGCCGGTGGTCCACAGCACGAACGAGGGCGTCCACAGGTTCTTGTTGAACGGCAGCCACGGCGACCACAACGCGCCGAGCAGCAGGCAGGCGATGCCGGCCAGCAGCAGCGCGCGGAGCTTTTCGCGGCGCAGCCAGCAACCCGCGTGTAGGCCGAGCAGAGTGCTGGCCAGTGACGGCAAGGTGCCGAGCAGGCCTTCCGGGTCGTGGCCGCGGCCGCTCGCCGGGTCGATCAGGTAGACGAAGCCGCCGAACACCGCGCTGTCGACGCGGCTGACGAGGTTGGTCCACGGCTCCAGCGAACCGCCGAGCAGCAGCAGTCCCCAGTAGCCGAGCAGCAACACCGCGATCGCCCACCACTGCGCACGTGGTTTGGTATGGATGGCGAACAGCGCCACGCCGGCGAAGCACAGCGCGATCCGCTGCAGCACGCCGGGGAAGCGCAGGTGCGCCTGTGGCAACAGCCACGCCGCCAGCAGGTTGATCGCCACGCCGAGCGCGAGGATGCGCAGTGCGCGCCACGTGGCGGCACGGGTCAGCGCGGACGGCGCCGCGCCCTGCTCCAGCCGCGGCAGGATCGCCAGCGCCACCGATACACCGACCACGAACAGGAAGAACGGAAACACCAGATCGGTCGGCGTGCAGCCGTGCCACGCGGCGTGCTCCAGCGGCCAGTAGACGTGCCCCCAGTCGCCGGGATCGTTGACCAGCAGCATCGCCGCCACGGTGCAGCCGCGCAGGGCGTCGAGCGAGGCGAGGCGTTTCATGCAGCGAGTAGGCACAAAAGAGCGGGAACACCTCCCCC
>NZ_AXBJ01000044.1:0-2910 GCF_000473345.1 Rhodanobacter sp. OR87 | reverse complement strand
CATGCCGGTTCTCCGCCTCGTAACATGGCACTGAGCCTCCGCCGCGCACGTCTCACATCACGCGACAGTCGGCTGAGCGTCGTCGCTAATCAGGAATTTCTATCGTCAGGCGGCACCATTGGCCGTTGATTCTCATAACAGAAGCGCACCGATCCCATTCGAACAAAACGGGGTCGGTTTCACTTGCCCACGCCTCACCGCAAACGTGTCATGGACGACAACCGATAGCCATGGAGCTGTCTTGACTCCCCTCCACAGTCGTAGCAGACTCGATTTCAAGGAGCGTAGAAACTCCTCTAACAGCGGCACCCACCTCCGACAAACCGGTGGGTTTTTTGTGCCCGTGTTGCTGCGGGCATGGACCGACGCGATGCCTGCGTCGGGAGGGCGGCTAATACAACACCCGCAAGGGGAATACGCTCGCCGTCTGTTAGCGGTTTCTAACCTCCCGACTTCCCGTCCGTCTTCATTCCGTGGACGGGCACTTCATGGAATTAGGAGGCGACCATGTCGACGTTCGATTCTGAAGATCTGGAAACGACGGGCTATTTCTTGCCGGAGGACAGCCAGCTGCGGCTGAAACAGCTACGCGAATACGTGGGGTTCCTGACCAACCTGGCGCGACCGCGCAGGCCGGACGAGGATCAGGAGTGGTATGCGGAGATTCGCCCGGGCGAGGTGGCGATCTGCCTGGAGTTGCTGGAGGAGCAGATCGCCCAGGTGCTGGACGAACTCTCCTGGCCGGCCGAGCGTGGCGAACGGGCGGCAGCAGGCGAGGCCGATGCGGACGCGGAGGCTTACACGGAAGCCGCAAAACCGGACGCCACCGAGCCAGTGATGGATGAGGCCGGCAACCGCTTCCTCTTCGGCGTCACCCTGGATCAGTTCGACGGGATCGACCGGCTGCTCGACAGCCTGCGGGCGCTTGGCAATGTGGTGACCTGCAGCGATCACGCCGAGTTGTCCGATGTCACGCTGTCGATCATGGGCGATGCCATCGTCCGCGACGTGGAGAACCTGCGCGACATCATCAGAAATGTGAATGCGCAGGAACTGAAGCCACCGCGCGTGACGAAACCCGGTGTTCGCGAGGAGCAGGGCGCTTACCATGCCGGGCGACCGCGTTTGTCCGTGGTGGACAACGCGTCACGTGCCGCGTGACCGCTGCCTGCCCACCGGAACAGGTGTCATGAAAAATGTCAGGGATAAGTTCCGGCCGGCAACAGGAGCCGCCAAATTGTCCCTGGCAGCTTTTTCGTGGGGGATGTCGCCGCCATTGTTGCCCGACCGAAGCGCCAAGGCAGCAGCGGAGTAGTAGGCTTTCGGGGGTGTCGGCGGGGAACTGCCGCCCGACGCCAATTTCATTTCAGATGGGTTCCGGTTTCATGCGCAATTTTGATGATGCGGCAGGCGGACATTGGCAAGCGGCCGTGCTGGATGGCTCGTTTGGGGGGACGCTGCTGGTGTTCTCCTGTTCCGGCGATGGCGCGGTTCGCAAGACGGCCATGAGCGCGCAGAACATGCGGCTGGCGGAGCAGGATCTGGCCGGCATGAGCGAGTCGCGGTTGCGCGAGCTGCTCGCTGAATCGGTGCCGTGGGCGTAGCCGTCGCGTGCGATGCGAAAATCGGGACGGAGGAAGTTAAGGATGGGCGTCAGGTTCACTTGATGCGGGTCCACCTGACCGGCACGTCCTGGTGGGCTGCTCGCTCGTTGACGGAGCGTCGAGTCTTGGGCTCGATCATCGCGGGGCAGCAGCCGTACCGAGATTCTCTCTTCCCGCACTTCATGAGTCGAGTACGCGGCCGCCTACGATGGCTTGATTGAGTGACAACCACAGTTTGCATTTTATCTGTGTTTGACTTGGTCAAATCCGCGACGTTCGATACTTGATTCGTCAGCCTGCGCGATGCCCGCGCCAGGGCACGGATCGCGGCTCGGCTTGATCGCATCGCCGGCGGAAACTTTGGTGACGTCAAGCCGGCAGGCGGCGGAGTCAGCGAGTTGCGGGTCGACTACGGCCCCGGTTATCGGGTGTACTTCATGCAGCGTGGCTCGGTGCTCGTGGTGGTGCTGGCCGGTGGCGACAAGCGCACCCAGCGTATCGATATCAAGACAGCCCAGCGCGTTGCAGCCGAGTGGGAGCGTGGATCATGAAAGGCGTGCGAGAGACCTTTTCCCGTTACGACAGTGCCGACTACCTCGAGACCGAGGCGGACATAGCTGCCTATCTCGAAGCCTGCGCGGAGGAAGCGCCCAACGACCCCGTATTCATGCTGAAAGCCCTCGGCACGGTGGCGCGCGCACGCAACATGAGCCAGCTGGCCGAGGCTGCTGGCATGGCCCGCGCCGGGCTGTACAAGGCACTGTCGGGTGAAGGCAACCCCAGCCTTGCCAACACACCATGAAGGTGGCGAAGGCGCTCGGTTATCGACTGGCACTGGTGCCTGATCGGGAATGACGTACGCATGGAGACCGGCTTGTCCGGCCTATCGTCGCGACCTGGCCACGCTGGATGCGCTGCGTCCGTGCCTGGCGCGGCTGTCCAAGCTGAGCCAGCGCGGTGACGACACGCAGATGGCGGTGGGCAGCGACCTGATGACCAATGCGCTGGAGGGTTACGCCGTGCTCAAAGTCACCGGCAAGGGGCAGGGCGTGGACGAGCTGCGCCGGATGCTCGCCACCCGCTTCGCCCGCGGCCCGCGTGCGCCTTCGACGCCGGTCACCCCAGCCGAGCCCGCGGCGGCCTGATCGTCGGCCGCACGGCAACACGCTGCATGAAGAGTCCCGCGTCGCGGGGCTTTTCTTTGGCTGAGGCAGTACTGTCCGGTTAATCGGGNAAGAGAATCAATTGGTTAGCAGGGTCGCCGGTAGAACTCTGTGGTTCTTGCTGCTGCAGGGCGCATTCCAAT
>NZ_AXBJ01000043.1:0-4465 GCF_000473345.1 Rhodanobacter sp. OR87 | reverse complement strand
CAGGGGGCGGTCGCGCCGCGACCGAGGTCAAGGGAGCGCGCTGGGTGAACGTGGTGCTCGGCAACGTCAAACGAGCGATCAGCGGTTGCTACCACGCCATGCGCCAGGCCAAGTACGCGCGGCGCTATCTGGCCGAAGCCGCCTACCGCTTCAACCGCCGTTTCCGACTTGCCGAGCTGCTGCCGCGACTGGCGCGCGCCATGACCCTGTGCAAGCCTTGGCCAGAGACGAAATTGCGCGCCGTCGACAATTTTCATGGCTGAGCGTCGTCGCTAATCAGGTAGAAATTAGCTCAGACTTCGTGATTTCCTTGCAGCAGCTCGCTTAAGCGCGCACCATCTCTGGTGGGGAGTCAGGGGAGATAGCGATGAATGCTATCGAGATTGTTTTGGACGGAGGCTTATTTTCCGTCGATGTCATCGCATGCACTGCGCACCGCTACACCGGTGATTACTTTGTTGAAACCGTAAGCACGACTTCTGACGTGCTTGTTCGACTGACGCCGAAGGCGGATAACGTCAGCTCCCATCTGCTCGCAGAGCGCTTTCGAAACGATGCACTCGATGAGCGATTGCGCGAACGGATCCGAGCCGAGACTGGCGAGCTCCATACGGCTCTTGTTCGGGCGGCACTACAACAGGCGGCACCACCGCAGACCACCGCCGGCCAGGAACAGTGAAGTTCACACCACGACATACCTTTGCTGGAAACGCTGGCTATCGGCTTCTACCCCTTCGTTTCCGCCGTTTGCCGTGGGACGAAAGCCGCGTGCTAGTCACCTCCATGGCCGGCGATTGGCTTATCACTCAGCGCGAGGAATTTGAGCGTGCGGTGGAGGGGAGACTGAATCGTGCCGAACCGCTCTTTGCAGAGATGGAAGCGCGCCACCTCATTGCGGCCGACCCAAACCACTCGACCTTAGCTCCCTTGCTCTCACAGTATCGAACTCGAAAGTCCTATCTTGAGCACGGCCCGGCGTTACACATCTTCGTGGTCTCCCTGCGCTGCCACCACACGTGTGCCTATTGTCAGGTTTCACGCCAGCCTGTGGGCAACACCATTTTCGACATGTCTAACGCGACGGCCGCGCATGCTGTCGAGCGCCTATTTGAATGGCCATCACCGACGTTGACCGTTGAGTTCCAGGGTGGTGAGCCCTTGCTCCACTTCGCACGCATCCATGCACTAGTCGAAGTCATCGAGCAGCGCAACCGGAGTGAAGGCCGAACGCTCCGGTTTGTCATCGCCTCTACCCTGCACGACCTGACCGCCGAGCAATTGGCTTTCATGCGAGATCATCAGTTTGAGCTTTCCACATCGCTCGACGGCCCCGAGTGGTTGCACAACGCAAACCGCCCGCGTCCCGAACGCGACAGCTACCAACGCACGATTGAAGGCATCGAGCGTGGCCGCAAGGCGCTCGGAGAAGATGCAGTTTCTGCCCTGACCACGCTCACGCGCCGCAGCTTGGAAGCTCCACACGAAATCATTGATGAGTATCGGAAGCTCGGCTTCCACTCGATTTCTCTCCGTCCGCTCAGCCCTTATGGCTTCGCTCGCAAAACCGAGGGTCGCAATGGGTATCCGATGGCGGACTTCCTCCGGTTCTATGAAGTAGCTCTGGATCATCTCTTGGCCGTCAACCGGGGAGGCTATTTCCTGGAGGAAACCTATGGCCGCATGCTGCTCTCACAGCTGCTGACGCCCTTCTCCCATGGCTATGTAGACCTGCGTTCTCCAACGGGCGCGGGCCTTGGCGCTGTGGTCTATGACTACGATGGTCGGGTCTATCCCTCGGACGAAGCCCGCATGCTCGCCTCCATGGGTGACCATGCATTTGCACTTGGACGCGTGGACGAGAGTGTTAGTGCATGGCTGGACTCGCCAGCCATGCAACGCGTGCTTGCGGCTGGCGTGGCGGAGGCACTTCCCACCTGCGCCGACTGTGCCTACGTGCCCTTGTGTGGTGCCGATCCCATCGACCATTACGCCCGACAGGGCGACACCATTGGTCACCGGCCTACAAGTGATTTCTGCCGCAAACAGATGGGCCTGTTTGATCTCTTGCTCCAACGCTGGGAACAGGGCTCAGCCACCGACCAACGCATCCTTGAAGACTGGGCGCTGCGAGCAACGCGCAGAGGCACTGCGCGAGAGGCTGAGGCTGCGTGATGCACAAACTTGATGCAAAGGTGCAACTCGACGGATGGGCACAGCCGACACTGCTCAAAGTGGCCACCCTGCCAGAATTCGCATCGGGCCTCTTTCCGATCGAACGCATGGTGCTCGACCTCCGAGACTCGAAGGTTTGCACGGCATCGCCTACCCTCTCCCGGCTCCCATGGGCCGGCTTCGTCGTGAACGACCCCGAACAAGCGCCCGCAGAGCGACCATGGGTAGCCATTCCGCCAGAAACGTTGAATGCCCAACCGGGTGACGTCATCGAAGTCGTACCAGAAACATCGAAGGCTGCACTGCGTTACCGCCGGGGTGCAAACAACAACATTCTGTTCGCGACCGAGCGCTGTAACAGCTTCTGCCTGATGTGCTCACAGCCGCCGCGGAACATTGTCGACGACTGGCGGATAAGCCAGATCTGCGCCCTAACCGAGCTCATCGACAAGAACGAATCATCTCTGACCATCACAGGGGGAGAGCCGACGCTGCTGGGATCTGGCCTGAACCGCATCATCGAGCACTGTGCGAACGTATTACCGCACACACAACTGCACGTGCTGTCCAACGGGCGCAATTTTGGCGGTGGGATGCTGGCCAGCTCGTTCACAGGATTGCACCCGGCACTGACGTGGGGCATTCCACTCTATGGCGACCATTACGGCCTCCACGATTACGTGGTGCAGAGCAAGGGCGCATTCGCCGAGACCATGCGTGGCCTTTATGCATTGGAAGCAGCCAAACAGCGCATTGAAATCCGGGTGGTATTGGTCAAACCCGTGGTCGAGCACCTACCTGCCCTCGTTCGATTTCTCTATCGAAACCTACCGTTTGTCGAACACGTGGCCCTGATGGGCACGGAGCCCACGGGTTTCGCACGCGCTCACCATGACGAACTTTGGATTGATCCTGCTGAAATGTCGGCCGTGCTGGCCGACTCGGTCGACTATCTGACCAGGCGCGACATGCGGGTGTCGCTCTACAACCTACCTCTCTGCACATTGCCGCAGTCGCTTTGGCCGCACGCGCGCCGGAGTATTTCCGACTGGAAGCAGCATTACCTGCCTGCCTGCGAATCCTGCGCGGTCAGGGAACGCTGCGGTGGACTCTTTGCGTGGGTGACACCGGAGTGGACGAGCCGCGCACTTAAACCGGTATTGGAAGGAGAAGAACAATGCGCAAGTCATTAACGGTGGCCGGAGCCGTGTTGTCGGCACTCCACGGCGTAGCCCATGGTTCGGACAACGCAGACCAAAACAAGGGGCTCACTGACCTGGCGGTCCACGATGGCGACTTTGCAGTAACGCTGACGGCACCCTTGAACGTCAACGTGCGCAACATGTACGCCAGCCATAGCTCGCACAGCTCGCATAGCTCCCACGCCTCACACAGCTCTGGCAGCAGTGGCATCTACCGCGCGCCCCGGGATTACACCCCCGCATACACACCAGCCTATACACCGCCCGCACCGGCACCGGCACCAGCACCCGCTCCTGCCAATAGCTACTCGCCTGGAATACAGTCCTTGATGTCTACGGGGGCGCCTAGACCCAGCACTGACCAACTTCGACTCATGATCATGCGTGTGCAGGCCGCGCTATACGCCAAGGGCTACGACCCCGGTGCCATTGACGGAGAACTCACCGAGTCCACCAAACTTGCATTGCGAAAGTTTCAGGGCGCACACGGACTGGCGGTTACGGGAAAGATGACCACGCAAACGATGAACGCGTTGGGTGTTGCGTTGGCGCCTTGAGTTCACTGGTGAATCGGAAGGAGCTGGGCGAAAGAATGGGACACCCACTTTGCCGCAGTGGGAATTGAACCTTACCCCAATAAGTGTTTGATTCGAGTAGGAGCTTCCCGGTAGTCGCAGCCCGATTTTACGGGTTAGGCGGCTAGATTAGGCCTCATTCAACAATCGAATTTAAATTAGTCCGTATAGGAGACACCCGTGCCTGCATCTGTGGACATCTCGTGGAGATGGATCGACTTCGATCCATCAATGACCAAGACCGCCATAACCGCCGCTATCCTCACTACGGGCGCCAAAGAAGAGCTACTCGACCGTGGCGTCTACGTCATTCGAATCAAGCCGCCGTTCGGCATCGCCTATCCGGGGGGGCATTCGCCAACCCTTTACATCGGCGAAGGTAACGTACCTTCCCGCTTATACGGTCATAGAAAATGGGTCAACCTGATTAGCGACGACGCTCAGCCATGAAAATTGTCGACGGCGCGCAATTTCGTCTCTGGCCAAGGCTTGCACAGGGTCATGGCGCGCGCCAGT
>NZ_AXBJ01000042.1:0-6112 GCF_000473345.1 Rhodanobacter sp. OR87 | reverse complement strand
ACACCCGGCCCGCGCGGCGAAACCGCGAGCGTGGCCGGCTGTTGCACCTCGGGCAGCGGAACCCCTGCGGCCAGCGCGCCCGGTATAGCGCCCGGTAGCACCTCGCCTCCGTGCCGTAGCGCCGGATGAACTGCGCCATCGACAACCCCGACTGGAACTGCACTTGGTTCATGGCCATGCCGGTTCTCCGCCTCGTAACATGGCACTGAGCCTCCGCCGCGCACGTCTCACATCACGCGACAGTCGGCTGAGCGTCGTCGCTAATCAGGAGAACGATTGGCCGGATGATGCTCATCCGCCAGCGGGCCACTGCCAGATCGCCCCTCTACAGAATTCTGGATCTTTCGTTTACACGATCGGTGCGCCATCGGGAGCGATCGGTACTTTCGATTTCGAATACGTTCGCCATATTCGTAACTACGTTCCGTTGTCCTGCCCGGGCGACGGCAATCCATATCACAACTATCCGGTCGTCTACGATTTCCTCGACAATTTTTCACTGGTGTCCAAACAGATCAGTGGCCCAGGGTTGGCTACACAAACCTGGACTTATCAGGACGGTGGTCCCAGCGGACCCTACTACTACACTGCGTCTGTGCCATGGAGCTACAACAACAACGCACAGCCCTACATTTCCCCCGACGTCTGTTCAACCTGTTCGTTGTCCAAGACTGTCACGGTTACCAGCCCCGGCGATGTCACCAAGTACATCTTCGGTGTGCAATACGCTCGCAATGAAGGCCAACTGCTCGGTACCGAAGTCGATGATCTTTCCGGCCACGTATCCAGAAGCTCCGCCAAC
Organism: Rhodanobacter sp. OR87; assembly: GCF_000473345.1. Classification (NCBI taxonomy): domain Bacteria; kingdom Pseudomonadati; phylum Pseudomonadota; class Gammaproteobacteria; order Lysobacterales; family Rhodanobacteraceae; genus Rhodanobacter; species Rhodanobacter sp. OR87. The sequence continues at coordinate 5,310 of NZ_AXBJ01000042.1, read as the reverse complement.
AATTACATCAGCGATGCCGATGCGCTGAGTCAGCCGTTTCCCAACATTGCGGGTCAATCCTTGTTGCCCAACTTCGAGAACCCGATGGGCAATCGGATACGGCCGGTCAAGCAAACAGTACTTACTCAGGACGGTGACACGTACACGGCGCTAACCGAGGCTTTCGATGCCTTCGCGCAGCCGACCAAGACCAAACGCTTCAACAGCATTTCGGGCCAGGCAGCGATCGAAGAGCAGACGGCGTATCTCAATGACCTGCCGCACTGGGTGCTCGGCCTGCCGCAGCAAGTTGACAATCTCACCACCGGTGAAACGGAAAGCAAGAATGTCTACGACCTCACCAACGTTACCCTTTCGCAGCGCTGGCGCTTCGGCCAATTGGTGAAAAGCTACACCTTCGACGCACTGGGCCAGCTGACGAGCTTCACTGATGGTAACAATCACACCACAAGCCTGAGCAACTACAAGCGTGGTGAGCCCCAACTCATCAATTTTCCGGATCTGACCAGCGAAAGCCTGGTCGTGGACGACGCTGGCCGGATCACTAGCGTGACCGATCAGGGAGGCCACACCGCTAGTTACACCTACGACGCGATGGGTAGGATCGCCCGTATTAGCTATCCCGGCGGCGACGAGCAGGCGTGGTATCCAACCACCTTCGCGTACAGCTTCGTTGCCGCTGCCGAGCGGGGCATTGCAGCCAACCACTGGCGGCGCACGGTCATCACCGGCAATGCCAGCGAAGTTACCTACTTCGACGCCATGCTGCGGCCCCTGCTCAGCGATACCTCGATCGTAGGCAGCGCCGGTTCGGACATCACGACGGCGAAGGGCTACGATTGGCGCGGACAGAATATCTTTGCGTCATATCCGGTCAGCGGTGCGCCGGATCTGTCCATCCTCACCACTGGTACGCATCAGACCTACGACGTTCTGGGGCGGCTGACAAAGAGCCAACAGGATTCTGAACTGGGGGTGCTCACCACCGCGACAGCGTACCTGTCTGGCGCCCGCCAGCAAGTGACGGATCCCAAGGGCAACATTACCACCACCAGTTACCAGGTTTTCGATCAACCGACCTACGATGCGGTGACCTTGGTGCAGGCACCCGGCGGTATCACCCAAGCCATCGTCCGCGATCTTTACGGCAACCCGACCTCCATCACCCAGTCGGGCCTCTACAACGGCACCGAGACTGACAGCGTCACCAAGACACTGACCTACGACAGTTATCACCGCTTGTGCCGCACCACCGAGCCGGAAAGCGGCAGCACCGCGCTGGCCTACGACGCAGCCAACAATCTGGCGTGGAGCGCGTCGGGTTTGACCATCATCGGCACCGGATGCGGGGCGGACCAGGTCGCCGCGGCCGCACGGACCACTTTCACCTACGACGGGATGAACCGGCTGCTGACGATCGCGCCCCCCAGCGGCACGCAGAGCACCCAGACCACCTACGACGCGCTCGGCCAAGTGACGAAGGCGGTGTCCGGTACCAGCATCTGGAACGGCACCTACAACTTCCGCGGCATGCTCACCAGTGAGTCGTTGCAGCTGACCGGACAGAACCCCTGGACGATCAGCTACATCCACGATGCCTACGGTCATCTCGCCGCCGTGAACTACCCGGCAGGCACAGGCACCAGCGAGGCGGTAGCGTATGCACCCGATGCGCTGGGTCGGGCCACCAAGGTTGGCAGCTATGCCGGCAGCATCGGCTATTTCCCCAACGGTGCCCTGGCGGAGTTTACCTACGGCAACGGCACCGGCTATGTGGCCGAACAGAACACCCGGCAGTTGCTGAGCAACTTTACCTTCGGCACCACCAGCACGCTCAATCTCAGTGAGGATTTCACCTACGACGTCAACGGCAACATCACCCAGGTGACGGACCTGGCTGGCGGTCCGCGCAGCAAGACGTTTGGTTACGATGCCCTCAATCGCCTGACCAGCGCCACGGCTAACGGCCTGTGGGGGACGGAGTCCTACACCTACGACCCAATCAACAACCTGCGCACCCGGCTGAGTGCAGGGCAGACTTTCAGCTACAACTACGATGCGACGAACAAGCTGACCGACATCTTCAACGGTGCCAGCCCGGTCGATAGTTTCGTGTATGACAACCGGGGCAACGTCATCAACAAGAACGGCGTCAGCCTAGTCTTCGACCAGAAGAACCAGCTCACCCAGATCCCGGGCTACGACAGCTATGCCTATGATGCGTCCGGGCGGCGGGTGAGCAAAACGCCGGCCAGCGACGGGGCCGCCATCTACTACTTCTACGACCACGCCGGTCAGCTGATGTACCAGTGGGAGCCAGGCACCGGCAAAGCCACCAACTTCATCTACTTGGGCAGCAAGCTGATCGCCCGCAATGTGAACTACAACACCCGTGTGATAGGCACGATCGACGGGGTGGTGATCGATGGTAGTGGCAATGCCACGGTGAACGGCTGGGCCTGTTCCACGGGATTGAACCAATCGATTGGTGTAGAAGTGTTCGCCGGTGGCCCATCGGGCGGCGGTGGCACCCGAGTCGCCACCGCTACCGCCAATATAGCCAGTGAGTCGGCCGTGTCCACGGCATGCCAAGCCAGCGGCACGGCATATCGCTTCGCGGTGCCACTGACCACGGCGGTGCGTACTCAGTACACCGGTGCGCCTATCTATATGTATGGCGACTCGCCCGTGGGCAATGGCAACCTTGTACTGAACCAGTCCGGTACGTTTCTTATACCCGCGCCGCCAGTGTCGGGAGCACCGACCCTGACTGCGCCGGCGAGCAACACCACCGGTGGCTACGCGGTGGGGTGGAGCGCGGTCACCGGCGCCACCAGCTACACCCTTCAGGAGCAGATCAACGGCGGTAGCTGGACCACCATTCAAAGTAGTGCGGCCACCAGTTGGACCGCAAGCGGCAAGAGCAACGGGACGTACGGGTATCGAGTGCAGGGTTGCAATACTAGCGGCTGCGGGGCATGGAGCAGCACGGCTAATACGACGGTGCTGTTGCCTCCGCCGACGCCCGCGAGTATCAGTGTGCCGGCGACCAGCAACGGCAGTGTAACGATCAGTTGGGCAGCCAGCAGTACAGCCACTAGCTACACATTGCAGCAGAGCCTCAACGGCGGCAGCTGGGTCAGTGTCTACAATGGTACAGCTACCAGCACGAGCCGCACGCTGACGGTTAGTGGCAGTTACACTTTTCAAGTAAATGCCTGCAACACGAGCGGGTGTAGTGCCTATAGGGTCAGCGGGACAGTGGCAGCGACATTGCCACCCGCCAGCGCGCCCAGTTTGAGTGTCCCGGCCAGCAACAACACGGGCAGCTACACGGTGAGCTGGGGCGCGGTCAGCGCCGCCACCACGTATACGCTGCAAGAGCAGGTCAACGGCGGCAGCTGGACCACGATCCAGGCCACCAGCGCGACCAGCCGGGCAATCAGCGGCAAGAGCAACGGCACCTACGGCTATCACGTGCAGGCCTGCAACACCGGTGGCTGCGGGCCGTGGAGCGCGACCGGCAGCACCGTGGTGCTGCAGCCACCGGCCGCGGCGCCCGCCCTCAGCGTGCCGGCCAGCAGCAACACGGGCAGCTACACGGTGAGCTGGGGCGCGGTCAGCACCGCCACCACGTATACGTTGCAGGAGCAAGTCAACGGCGGCAGTTGGACCACGATCCAGAGCAGCAGCGCCACCAGCCTGGCGATCAGCGGCAAGGGCAGCGGCACTTACGGCTACCACGTGCAGGCCTGCAACGCCGGTGGCTGCGGGCCGTGGAGTGCGACCGCCGCAATCGTCGCGGCCGTCCCCATCGCCATCAATGGCAATGCGTATGCGGTGGGCTACCTCATTCCCAGCGGGCAGAAGGGGTATTCAACGATCGGATTCAAGATCGTCGGCGGCACCACGTGGCAGGTGTACAGCGCCACACCCGCTGGCAACGTGGTCAAGCTTAGCGGCGCGCTACCCAGTGGGGCGGCGACCGTGCAGTACACCTGGACCTATGTGGGGATACCGTCTGGCGATGTCGATGCCGGCGGCACGCTGACGAACAACGCGTCCTCGCCGGTGGCGGTCAGTGGCAACCCTGCGGGCTACTACACCACCGGTACTTTCGGCCCGACGTCTGGCTCGCGTGGGCGCACGTACCAGTTGCGCGTGGATTTCTACAACGCCGCCGGGAGCAACATCTCCAGCTCGACCGCCACCATGACGGCGGAGACGGAGGGGTCGATATGAGCCTGCCGTCGCGATCGACCGTAGTCGCCGTCAGCATCATTCGAAAGGACCGCAAGGACGCGTCGCCATGAACCCACTCAAGACCCTGCTGAGCATCGCGGCCCTGTGGCTTTGGCTGGGTGCGATCGCGCATGCCGGCACGGTGACCTACGTGTACTCCGACCCGCAGGGTACGCCGCTGGCCGAAGCCGACGCCAATGGCACCATCACGGCCACGTTCGACTACCGGCCGTACGGCGTGCAGGCGCTGGGCACCGCGCCGAATGGGCCGGGCTACACCGGTCACGTGAACGACCCGGATACCGGGTTGGTGTACATGCAGGCACGGTATTACGATCCGGCGGTGGGAAGGTTTGTCAGTGTGGATCCGGTGGGGCCGAGTGCAGGAGATGTGTTTAAACTCAATCGGTTTGCGTACGCCAATAGTAACCCTATCATGGTTACTGATCCGACAGGGCGTCAAATTTGTAATAGCGCTGGAACTTCTCCAGGTTGTTATGATCCGTATCGCAGTGTTGGTCACGGACCGTCTGATTGTTGTGACATTGCGGCGAATTCTGATGACGGACAGGAGAGTGCCAAACAAAGCGCTGCGCCGACCAGATCTGCAGGACAATGCGATGAGACGTGCGATGATATCCGCCAGACCAATGCCACGATTTTAGAAAATCAGGGCAGAGCGCTCAAGCAAGCGGGTTTGTTCACGGCTAAATTTGCCGCTCTGAACTTATTGGGCGATGGAGTTGGCCGCATTGTTGGCAGGCTAGGTAGATTTAGCAGGCTTTTGAGATTTGCCAGTACTGTCCGGTTAATCGGGGAAGAGAATCAATTGGTTAGCAGGGTCGCCGGTAGAACTCTGTGGTTCTTGCTGCTGCAGGGCGCATTCCAATGGGGTTTGTTCAAATAGCGTCACGCTCAGGATCTGTAGAATTTCGTAGAGCGAAGCCTTCAGGTGCAGGCGCTTGCGCACGATGGCGATGAGCACATAGACCGCAACGGCGATCCACACCTGGGTCTTCACGGCATTGAGTGAGGTGCCGAAGAATGCCTTGATATGCAGGTGCTGTT